>DATMBD010000092.1:0-5581 GCA_035559355.1 Dehalococcoidia bacterium | reverse complement strand
GCGGTCAGGAGACGGAACCGGAACAAGGCGCGCTCCAGATTCGCCCAGCCGGCGAAGTTGATGTCGGCTCCGCCGGGCCCAGCGAAGGCAAAGACGCGCGCCGGCGATTCGTACAGGAAGAAGATGCGGTCCCACGGCACCAGCACGCGATCGAAGAAGAGCATGCAGTCCTGCTCGTCCAGCATCAGGAACGGGTGCCCCCAGGAGCCAAACCACCGGTTCACAGGCTCCCGGCACAAGATCTTCAACCCCTTCGAGTTGGTCGGGATCGAAAAAGCGATGACGAAGCGGGGGTCGTTGCGGGCAAAGAAGGTTGCCGAGAGCGAGACGTAGGTCTCGTTGCTGTGGGCGGCTGCGGTCGAGAGCTGCTTGCCGCCGCTGACGATGACGCCCTCGTCAGTCTCCTCGACGACGTGAAGGGCGATCTCCTCGTCCTCCGGGACTTGCCGGCGCTCGTTCTGAGGCTGCTGGCTGCGGTCGACCTGCGGGTCACCGAGGGCGTGCGTCAGGAAAAGGTCGTTATCGCGGCAGTAGCGGTAGTAGTTGAGGATGTTCTCGCCGAAGTCGCACTTCGGGTGCTTGAAGGCCGCAAACCGGTCGCGGCGCGGCACCATGTTGGCGATGTATGGTGCCAGGATGTCCGGGCTGCGGCCGAGCTGGCCCCAGGTGAATTTGTTCCAGAGCTGGCTATTGCGGCGCTTGCGAGCGGAGTCTTCCAGGGTCTTGGGGATGAGCCAGGAGAGGCTGGTGCGGACTCCGGACTCCGGGTCCACGTACGTCATCTGGTCGCGGTACTCGTCGCTGTTCTGGAGATCGTAGACGTGCGCGAGCGCCTGGATCATGTCTCGGAAGGCCGGGTGCGTCGTCACGTCGTCTACGCGCTTCCCGTCGATCCAAACTTCACGCCCGTCGCGCAAGCTTTCGATGTAGCGCTTGCCCGTCATCGCGCCGAGCGGCTTTGTGTTCGTCGTTGATGTGACCAAGAAAGCGTCCTCCTCTAGCCCAAAGCTTTTGCGCCGTCAGTTTTCGATCAAGCGGGCTCCTAGACCGAAAAAGCTGCGCTGAGCGTAGACCAACGGCTCAAACTCAGGAGCTTGACGCGCCGCTTCTACGCGTCCAACCAGGATGAGGTGGTCGCCGCCGGCATATTCGCCATGCAGGCGGCACTCCAGGAGGGCGCGGCATTCCGTCAAGCACGGAACGCCGGCCGCATTGAAACGAAAGTCCGCCCCTTCGAACTTGGCCGCGCCATCGCTCGCGAAACGGCGCGCCAGCGCGTGCTGGGAGCGGTCGAGAATGTGCACCGCGAAGGCGCGGCGAGCGCGGATCGCCCTGACCGTGCGTGAGTGCTCGCTGAGACAGACGAGCACGAGCGGAGGCTCCAGGGAGAGAGACGCGAACGAACTGACGGTCGCCCCCAAGGGATTCGCCTCTTCGTCGGCCGTCGTCACGATCGTGACCCCGGAAGGGAAGTTCTTGAGCGCTTCGCGGAATGTGTTCGGGTCCATGTCTCAAGCCGCTCGCCAACTCTTAAGCGTCTTAAGGGTTAGCTCATGATACTCGACCGTCCGGGTTTGTCAAGCCGCTAACGGAGGCAGCGGCTAGAATAGTTGCTGCATCCTCAGAACACGTGAAAGGGCAGCATGACGCAGACTCGACAAGAAGTCCCCGCCGGGCGCAGCCGCGCCCTTCAGATGGCAGTCGAAAGCTACATACGGGCCTTTCCCGAGGCCGACGCCGACGCCCTGGCTACGCACCTGACCCTGGCAGCTGCAGCTGAGCCCATCGCCCGCGCCATCGAGGCCCGCATTCAAGCGCTCGGCTTCGACCTGACCCGTCAGCGCTACACGGTGGTGCGCATGCTCTACCTCTCGCCGGAGCAGGCGCTGGCTCAGGGCGAGATCGCCCAGGCGCTTGGCGTTTCCGGCGCCAACGTCACCCAGCTCCTCGATGCTCTGGCGGTCGATGGTTGGATCAGGCGGGAGGCCAGCACCGTCGACCGCCGCGTCACCTACGCCAAGTTGACGGAGGAAGGCAAGGAACGCTGCGCGGTCCTCGTCCCCGCGATCATGGAGCTGATGATGGACTCCTGCAGCACGCTCTCCAAGGAGGAGCGCGCTGAGCTTAGACGCCTGGTGCGCAAGGTCATAGAGCGGGTGGAGCCACCGAACGAAGCGTAGCTCTGGACGCCCAAATCACGAAGTCGCTGTCGGACAGTCTCCAAGGCTGCCTGCGCGTGATCACGGCGTCCAGCGCTTGAAGCCGTTGGCTTCGCTCGGGTTCAGGGCGGGGTGATCGGGCCGGAAATAACCGGCCAGCCAGATGCGGACGCGCCAGTAGCCCTCGCTGTCCTTCTCCGCGATCGCAGCCCAGAGTCGGCGCTTGACGTCTGCGTCCTCGCTGGGGCTTCGGCCGACGTAGGTAATCGCGATATCGCCGCGGTCGGGAACGGCGCCCGGTCTGTCGGAGGGGAAGAACGGCGTCTTGTCCGGATACAGTGTGGAGAATACCTGCAGGTCCGGCTTGCCAAACTGGTCGGCGGGCGCCTGCAGGTCTTCGCCGAAGACCATGCCCTCCAGGAGCTGACGAAAGGCTGAGCCATCCAGAAGCACCGTCCCGCGCGTCGGGTAATCGACGGCGAAGCCCTGCACTCTGGCGCCCACCGCCTGCCCCTGGCAGACCTGCGAGGAAGCGATCAGCTGCGGATCGCAGACCACCTGCACCCGCGCCGTCTGGGTGACCAAACGCTCGACGTCGTGATCCGCAAGCGCGTCCGCGATCTCAACGACGAACTCGTTGAAGTCGGTGAACGCCGCCGAAGGCAGCTCGTCCTCGCACGCGCTCAGCAGAAGGCCCGCGAGCGCCATGGCAGCAACTGCCAGCCCCCACAACCGTCCCCTGCCTGGCCCGCATGCTTTGGCCACGACGCTGTCTTTCGTCTTCAGAGTTCCGCCCTCCCGTTCTCAATCCGGCGTCAATCGTACGTCAATTGGCTTCCGCTAACTTGCTGGCGTGACTGCTGTGGACACAAAGGCCGCCATGGCGAAGGCGCGGCCATGGAATAGCGCCCTCGAGCAGCTGGACGCGGAGTTGAGCTGGCTTTCGCTCCGCCTGCGAGTCCTCGTCGAGCGCGGCCGCCGCCGCCGCGCCCTGGGCCCGCCCGATTCCTATCGTGGCCTCTACGTCGCCGACGAAGAGGTCGAGCATATCCTTTCTCCGGACGCCGAAGCCGCCGCGACCGGCCTGGCTTCCATCGTTAGCCAGGCGGCCGCCCTCAGGCTGGAGCTGGACGCGCGCGCGAAGGCCACCGTCGCCGCCGGCGCGGAATTCCCGCTGGACCGCATCACGCGTATCTTCGGCCTCCGCCCGGAGGAGCGGAGCGTGCTGCTGGTCGCCCTGGCCGCCTCTATCGACTCCGCCTACGAGAAGGTCTACGCGTACGCCAACGACGACATTACCCGGCGCCGCCCCACGGTGGAGGTGGCTCTCGCCGTGATTGCCGACGACCCGGCCGCTGCTGTCTCGCTTCGTCCCCTCTTCTATGCAGACGCGCCCTTGGTCCGTCACCGTCTGCTCTCGGTGAGCGAGGAGTCGTCGCCCCCCTCGGCCTCGCTGCTGACGCGAAGGCTCGAGATCGATGAACACATCGCTGAGGTGTTGCTGGGCGCGGCTTCCGCTCTCGACCCGCGCCTGGCCCGGGTGGCGCGTTCCAGGCCGGCCCTCGGCGACGATCTCGAACCGGAATTGGCGCAGGCCCTCGGGCGCCTCCTCTCCGGCCATCCCCAGGCGCGCGTCTATCTCTCCGGACGCTGGGAGTTGGAGAAGGAAGCTGCAACCGCTGCGGCCTGCCAGGCCGCCGGCCTGCGGCTGATCGTGGTCGACACGCCAGCCCTGCGTCAGGCGGACTCCCCCGCCGACCTGCTCGCGCTTGTCGTCCGCGACGCGCGCCTCCTCCACGCCGGCCTGCTGTTCGCGAACTGGGACGCGTCCGGGGAGACGGAACCGGAGCCCGGCCGCCTCGCCGTCCACCTCCGGCCGCTCATCGAGACTCATCCGTTGCCGGTGTTCTTCGGCGGCGTCTCCGAGAGCCCGCGTTCGGTTCCCTGCGAAGTCCAGTTTCAGGCGGATGTCGGCCATCCCAGCTACGCCCAACGCCGGCGGGAATGGCAGCGTGCCGGCGCCGCCCCCGATGATGCAGACCAGCTTGCCGCCACCTTCCGCCTCGGCGCCGGCGAGATCCGCGCGGCCGTGCGGATGGCGCGAAGCATCGCCAACGCGCGAGGCGCCGCCGAGCCCTCTTTCGACGACTTGAAGGCGGCCGCCAGGCTCCAGTCCCAGCCGCGCCTCACCAGCCTCGCCCAGCGCATCGTCCCCCACTTCACCTGGGAAGACATCGTCCTGCCCCAGGACCGCCTCGACCAGCTGCGCGAGATCGCAGCCCAGGTGCTCCACCAACACGTGGTCTACGAAGAGTGGGGCTTCGGCTCCAAAGTCTCCCTGGGCCGAGGCGTGACCGCGCTCTTCGCCGGCCAGTCGGGCACCGGCAAGACCATGGCCGCCGAGATCATCGCCGGCGAGCTGGGACTGGAGATGTACAAGATCGACCTCTCGGGGCTCGTCTCCAAGTACATCGGCGAGACCGAGAAGAACCTCGCCCGGGTATTTGACGAGGCCGGCGCCAGCAACGCCATCCTCTTCTTCGACGAGGCCGACGCCGTCTTCGGCAAGCGAACCGAGGTCCGCGACTCCCACGACCGCTACGCGAACATCGAGGTCAGCTACCTGCTGCAGAAGATGGAGGAGTACGACGGCATCGTCGTCCTCGCCACAAACCTGCGCTCCAACCTGGATGAGGCCTTCCTGCGCCGCATGAAGGCCGTCGTCGAGTTCCCGTTCCCGGAGGAGGACGACCGCCTCCGCATCTGGCAGCGCACGCTCACGTCCTCGGCGCCGGTGGCCGAGGACGTCGACCTGCCCTTCCTGGCGCGCCAGTTCCGAATTGCCGGCGGCAACATCAAGAACATCGTCCTCCTCGCCGCCTTTCTCGCCGCCGAACGCCGCCAGCCGATCCGCATGGTCCACCTCATCCGGGCCGCCAAGCGCGAATTCCAGAAGCTGGGCCGTCTCATCGCCGAGTCCGACTTCGGCCCCTGGTACGAGGAGGCGCGAAAATGAAGCGCCCTGCGCTGGAAGCAGCCGGCCGGCTAAAAGCCCTGCGCCGGCGCGCAGCCCCCGGCGGCGGGCAAGGCGTTACCCGCTGGCAGCACACGCCCGCGGCCAGCGTCGCCGGAGGCGGGCTAGCCGCCAGAGTGATAGCCCTGCAGCGCAGCCTGGGGAACCAACGCATCATGGGCCTGCTCCGCTCGCCGAAGGCGCAGGCAGTCGAGCCCGTGGCGGGGCCCCAGGCGACCATCCAGCGCCAGGGCGGCGGCGTCGTGAATCTGACCCTTGGGCCAGTTCGGCACCGGACTTACGAGCTTTCGGCCGCGACCCTCGAAGGGGCGCTGAACGAGCTCAGCGCCCGCGGCGAGTGGGGCAGTGGCGGCGCCGAGAACATCCAGTATGAGTACTCGCCCAATTC
>DATMBD010000091.1:0-3233 GCA_035559355.1 Dehalococcoidia bacterium | reverse complement strand
GCTTGTATCACGTGCGGCCCGAAGGCCTGGCCGAACTGCGGAAGTTCGTCGAACAGTTCTGGGAGGACGCGATGGGCCGCCTCGCCAAGGCCGCGGAGGCGGAGGAACGGAGGTCGACCGGTGAACGCGGACAGTGACTTCTTCGAAATCGAGGTCCGCATCGCCGCGCGGCCGGAAACGGTCTTCTCTTTCTTCACGGACCCGGCGAAGATGGTCTTGTGGAAGGGCGTGGACGCCGCCCTCGACCCACGGCCTGGGGGCAGATACCGCGTCAATGTCACCGGCCGCGATACCGCTTCCGGCGAGTACATCGAGGTCGTCCCTTACAGCCGTATCGTCATCTCCTGGGGCTGGGAAGGCAGCCCCATCCCGCCGGGCTCGACGCGGGTGGAGGTCGACCTCATACCGGACGGGGATGGCACCATCGTCCGGCTGAGGCATAGCGGCCTCAGGGGTGAAGGCCTCCGGCAGCACGATCTCGGCTGGCAGCACTACCTGCCCCGGCTGGCGCTAGCGGCGGCCGGACAGAACGCCGGCCCGGACCCGTGGGTGGGCAGCGACATGGGCCGCTAGCGCGAAGACAAGAGGAGGAAAGCAATGCCCAATCCGGTCACGCACTTCGAAATCCTTGGCCGCGACGGAAAGAAGCTGCAGTCGTTCTACGCGGACGTCTTCGGCTGGAAGGTGGACGCCAACAACCCGATGGACTACGGCATCGTCGAGCCGCAGGAGGGCCAGGGCACGGGCGGGGGCATCGGCCAGTCGGAGAAGCCGGGCGTCCTGATTTATATCGAAGTCGATGATCCGCAGGCATATCTGGACAAGATCGTCGCCAAGGGCGGCAAGGTCGTGATGCCGGTGACCGACCTGGGCATGGTGGTCATCGCCCAGTTTCAGGACCCGGAAGGCAACCTCATCGGCCTGGCGAAGGCCGGCCAGCACTAGCGGCGCCTTCCTCTGACGGCGCGCGGCCGCAGCCCGCCGCACGGGCTGTGCTAGAATCGACGTGCGTCTGCCCGGGTGGCAGGCGTCGTCTTTCAGCGCCGGCGTAGCTCAGTGGTAGAGCAGCCGATTCGTAATCGGCAGGCCGAGGGTTCGAATCCCCCCGCCGGCTCCACCTCAAACCCAGAGCCGCCGCCAACTTCGCCCTGGCAGCATGGTGCGCAGAGGCGTCCGCTCTTCGCGCCATCGCAGAGATCGCGCCGTCGCCGGGTAACATGGAGTCCGTGGACGACCCCTACGCCCCCATCGCTGACCTCTACGACCTCGCCTACGGCGACTTCACGGACGACGTCGACTTCTACGCGAACTTGGCCCGCTCGGTCGAAGGGCCGCTGTTGGAGCTCGGCGTCGGCAGCGGGCGCGTCGCCGTGCCGCTGGCGAAGGCCGGATTCGAAGTCTGGGGCATCGACACGTCGGAGGCCATGCTCGAGCGCGCCCGCGGCCGTCTTGGTGCGTTGGGGCGGGGCCGGGGACGCCTCGAACTCGTCCGCGCGGACATGCGGGCCTTCGACCTCGGGCGCAAATTCGCGATGGTCTTCGTGGCGGCGGACACGTTCCAGCATCTGCTCACGACGGCGGACCAGCGCGCCTGCCTGGAAAGCGTGACGCGCCATCTTGCTCCAGGCGGCGTCTTTGCTATGAGCGTGCGCTCCCCGGCCAGCGTCTCCTGGGATGACGCCGGCGCCCCTGCGCCGCTCCTCCTCGACTGGAGCAGACTAGACCCCGATACGGGCGAGACGGTGATGAAGTTCGTCGCCGACCAGCCGGACGCGGCCCGGATGGTGCGGCGCCTGACCTACGTGTACGACCGAGTGGCCCGTGACGGGTACCTGCGGCGCAGCGTCTTCGTGACGGAGCTCCGCCACTCGACCGAGGCCGAGCTCCGCCTCCTATTGCAACAGGTAGGCCTGCGTGTTACACACGTCTACGGCGACTACGATCTGTCTCCTGTCGGCGCGGGAGAGAACCTGGTCTTCGTTGCCAGGTTGGAGGACTGAGTGAGAATCGCTTTGGACGCCATGGGAGGCGATCTCGCCCCGCGGGAGCAGGTCGCCGGGGCTGTCATCGCCGCCAAGGAATTCGGCATCGATATCGCCCTTGTCGGTCCACCCGACGCCATCGCCCCGGTGCTGAAGCAGTTTCCCAGGACCGACCGGGTGTCCATCGTGCCCGCCAGCGAGGCGATCACGATGGAAGAAGACGAAATCGTCAAGGCCGTGCGCTCGCGGCGTGACGCCTCGATCAACGTCGCCATGGCGCTGGTCAAGCAGGGCGAGGCAGACGCCGTCGTCTCGGCGGGCAACACCGGCGCGGTCATGGCCTCCGCATTCTTCATCCTCGGCCGCATCCCTGGGATCGAGCGGCCGGCTCTTGGCGCCTTGCTGCCCTATAACGCGGGCCGCGTCTTCCTCATCGACGCCGGCGCCAACGCCGACTGCCGTCCCAACCACCTGCTGCAGTTCGCCCAGATGGGAGCCGCCTACATGGAGCGCGTGGTGGGGGTTTCGCGGCCGCGCGTGGGGCTCCTCAACGTCGGCGAGGAGGCCGGCAAAGGCAACGAACTCGCCGCCGAGGCCTACGAGCGGCTGCGTGAGTCCGTGCTGAACTTTATCGGCAACGTGGAGGGCGTGAACATTCACAAAGGCATCTGCGATGTCATCGTCACGGACGGCTTCACCGGCAACGTGGCCCTCAAAGCGGGAGAGGGCGTCGCAGATTACATCCTCGAGCAGGTGCGGGGCGTCATCAAGAGCAGCCCCCTCTACGTCTCCGCCGCCATCCTCCTGAAGCCGGCCCTGCGGCGGGTCCTCAAGCGTCTCCAATACGAGGAGTACGGCGGCGCCAACCTCCTGGGCGTGAACGGCACGGTCGTAATCGCGCACGGGCGCTCGGACGCGATTGCGGTCAAAAATGCGCTCCGCCTGGCGCACACGGCCGCCGGCAGCGGGCTCCTGGAGACGATGCGTGCGTCCTTCGTCCAGGCCGAAGAAGAATCGACCGCCGCCGGGCGCTGACCAGCGATGACAGGGCACGGCAGGCGCTGGACAACGCAGGAGGGAACGCAGGCGCGGCCTGCTTCGACACCATTTGCGGAAGCCTGCCTACGTAGGAACCGAAATGGCGGGGCAGGCCAATCGCCGGCAGATTCCGAGCGGGGCGGCTTTTCGGCGGCGGCCCGGCGCCTCCGTTTCACGGGCCGGAGTCCCTTCGAGTAGCCCATGGACGTCGTC
>DATMBD010000090.1:0-3844 GCA_035559355.1 Dehalococcoidia bacterium | reverse complement strand
CGCCCCTGACGAGCCGGCGGATGCGCCAGCCTCGGTTTCGTCCGTTATGTCCAGGATTCGCGTCTCGGGTCGCAGCTGACGCCAGCGGCGGACGTAGGCCCCCTTGATCGCAGCCGGCAGGCCGGTATTGAAGATCACAAGGTCAGGGCTGGACGTCTGGATTTGGGCATGGGCGTCCTCAGGCTGCCTGACCTGGATGACGATGTGCCCTGCGTCGGCGAGGTTGAGGCCTATCCACTTGCCGAGCAGGCTTTGGTTCTCGATAACGAGGATCCGCGCCACTCCTGCTCGCTCCGGGACACTACGACATGTCGACAACGTACGAACCTTACGTTAACAAGCCGCTTCGGTTGAATACACGCAAGATTGAAATTTCATAACATTTGCTCCCCATGAATGGATGGGCGCACCTAAGCCTGGTAGCGCATGCGGCCGATGATTAAGTAGGTTTCATGACTCATCGATGGCGTGGTCTCGCGCGCTATGCCTTTCTGATCTTCAATCTCGGCCTGGTGGCGGCGGTCGTGAAGGCGGGAGCCTTGGCTCCCGTCCCCGCGCTAGGCGCGGCGGCCACGCTCGCAGCGGTCGAGGTCTGGTTCTGGTGGAAACTGCTGCACCGCCAGGACGCTCAATCGCCCCAGCAGGCCCTCAGGATCATCACCCGCTCTGCCGAGGCGCGCCGCAACAGCATTCGCGACGAGACCACCGGACTCTTCAATCGCTGGTATCTCGAACGACGCCTGGAGGAGGAGGCAGCCCGTTGCCGCCGCTACGGCTACTCCATGGCCGTGCTGGTGATCAAGGCGGGAGCGCCGCACCTGGCTGACCTCTCCGAAGACAAATGGCAGCAGCGGACCGTCGACGCTGCCCAGCGCTGCATGCGCGTTGTCCGCGTCGTGGACCTGAGCGCCTACCTGGCGCCGATGGAGTTCGCCATCTGCCTGGTGCACTGCGACCATGAAGGCGCGGAGCGGGCTCTGCAGCGCCTCACCGAGGAGCTCTCCGAATACACGTGCCTGGGCGGAATTGCCGTTTACCCCCAGGACGGATGCGAGCCGCGCGAGCTCATCGAGCTGGCGCGCTCGCAGTCGCGGTTGGGTGCTGGGCTACTCAAGGCTTCGTGAGGCCGAAGAAGCAAACGCGACGGAATTCGCGAAGGCCGCGCATGTGGGCCTTCCCCAGGATGTAGCCGCCGGGCAGCTCCACCACCTCGTCCACGATGCGGCGAACGGGTAACGGGTTGGGCGAATGGGCGTAGTCGATCCGGAGGACCGAGATGTCCTCGTCCTCGATGCCGGGCGCGATCGAAGTCTTGAACGGAAAGACGCGCACCGTACCCGGCGGGTCTTCGCTCGGTATGCGGTACTCGGGCCAGCCCAGCTTGCTCGTCGCTCGCGACCAAGCGTTGTCCTCGAACACGTTGTCGCCCGTGCCCGTGCGGGCATCGAAGGTCTTGCCCTTCCACGGCAGATAAATCCGCGTCAACCACTCGAAAAACGGGTCAGAGAGGAGGCCCGTGGAGAGGGCGACGAGCTCGCCTTCGTAGCGGCCGTCGGGCGCGGGTGGCGTGCCGAGCCGGAAGAGCCGGCTCAGGATCTCGATTGCGGCATGACGGTCGCGGTCGAGCCGTGAGCGCGCGAACCGTACCTCACGCATCGCGGTCTCGTGCAGATAGCGCGACTGCGCCTCGCTGACGTCCTCGCCGCCGCATTCGGAGAGCAGCATGAGCAGCTCGCCCGCTTCCCTGACGTACGACTCCACGGCTTCGGGAGGGGCCGAAAAGGGGTCTGGCTCCCGCTCCCGGAAGTTGTTGATCCGGCTGATGAGGTCTTCGGGTCGGAGAAAGGTGGTTATGTCGCTACCCCGCTGACCGGCGTGCACACAGCTTACCAGACCACACGCGCTCTCATCGAAGGAGGCATGGGAGGCATGCCCCTCGCAAGGCCTGCAGAAACCCAGCCACTCCCACCCACACCTTGTGACTCGCCCTACCGCTGCGCGATGTCGCCACGAGCGAAAACCGCCTCGACCGGCCCCGTAAATACGCGCCGCCAGCTTTCGGGATCGTCGTCGAGGCGGGCCGCGAGCGGCGAGTCCTTCTCGACGATCACGACCTCGATGTCGTAGCGGCGAAAGACGTCCGGCCAGCCGGGGCGCAGCTGCTTGACGTCCCGGTACTGGAACATGAGCTCGTCGCCAAAGAAATCAGACCTTCCGTCTATGAACAGGCGCTGAGGGTAGAGCGCGTTTATCAGGTAACCGCCCCAGTGATACTCGTTGAAGACGCGGGCGTTTGGGTAGTGCTCTTGCAGGAAGGCAGCCCCTTGGGCGGGGTAGCCGTGCTCCCCGTCCGTCCGAGCCGTCTCCCGAAGCTGAGACAGCGGCGAGCCCACGGCGACCATAACGGAGATGCCGCAGACCACCGTCAAGGCGAACGCATTGATCGCGATCCTGCCGGGAGGTGGCTTCTTGACGCCTCCCGCGGGCCGAGGCAGCAGCTCGGCGAGGCGGGCGCCGGCGACGACCATGAAGACGATCGCGAACAGCGGCTGGTTGCGCACCGACTGCAGGGCCAGGAAACCGAAGACGACAGCGAGAAGCATGAGAAAGACGTCGCGCCGCTTGCCGGAGACGCCGATTGTCGCGAGGAAGAGGAGCGCGCCCGCCAGGGGAGCAAAGACGAGACTGTGGAAGTCCGGCGAATGCCACTCCTGGATGAGGGCCAGGTTTGCGTTGCCCGGCTTCAGGTAGTTCAGCGGATAGAGAAGGAGTTCGCCGGGATGGGGCGTGAGGAGAGTAGCCGCCAGGCAGGCCGCCAGGGCCAGGGCCGGCGACCGCCAGTCGCGCGGCTCACGCCACAGCCTGGTCTCCAGGACCTGCGACAGGAAGTAGAGGCCCAGAACCCCCAGCCCGAAGGCATGGCCAAGGTGAAGGTTGGCCCACGCAACCATGAGCGCGGGCAGCAGCCAAAGGCGGTTGCGTCCCCGCTTGTGCTCAACGCAGAGGGCGATGAAAACCGCGAACAGCAGCCAGGTCAAGACCTGCGGCCGCACCGTCCAGTAGATGATGGTCATCGCGCCAGCCCAGATGAAGAGGCCCACGGCCGGCCAGCGCTGGAGGCCGAAAGACAGGGCAGTCCGGTAAGCGACGGCGAGGGCTGCTATCG
This sequence comes from Dehalococcoidia bacterium, assembly GCA_035559355.1. Taxonomy (GTDB): domain Bacteria; phylum Chloroflexota; class Dehalococcoidia; order DSTF01; family WHTK01; genus WHTK01. Next base: position 678 of record DATMBD010000090.1, on the reverse strand, counting down.
AAGCGGCGCTGAACGCAACAGCCGCAAGACCGTAGCCCCCGAGCCACTGAAGGGCGTAGATGAGCACCTCCGCCAGCCATTCGTGGGCCACCCAGTCCTTCCCCTGCGCCGTGAACGAAAACGGGTCCGAGGTGGGCACGGAGCCGCTCTCCACGATCAGGCGTCCCGTCCGAAGATGCCACCAGAAGTCCGGGTCCGTGGGGCGAAGGAGGGAGAAGGCCAGCAAGACGGCGAATACACTCAAGAGGAGCGTCAGGGCGCCGTCCAGTACCGGCAGGGCAACGGGGAAGGGAAAGCTCCGCAAGCCGCGCTCTGCCGGGCGGGGCCGAAGCGCTTTGGCGCCCGCTGCGGGAACTTCCTGGGTTCCCTCGATCGATTCCAAGCGCCGCGTCCTCCTAATGGCTGGGGACGACGTTGCCGTCGCGGCTGCGGATGCAGATGGCGGGCGCAGCCGAATCAGCAGCGACTGCACGCCCAACGCCGCCATTTTCAGCGCGGAGTGTTGAAAACATCCGCTGAAGCCCCAAAGCCGCGGACTCCACAATGACAGCGGCAGTCGTCAGACAGGATCGCTTCACGTCAAGACCGTCGATCCCCACACCCTCCTAGGTAATTTTCGGCAGGAGGGACGAGGGCCGCGCCTCCGATAGCGCAGCGTTCGGATCAGAGCCTGCCATC
>DATMBD010000089.1:0-5189 GCA_035559355.1 Dehalococcoidia bacterium | reverse complement strand
CACCCGCTCCACCCAGTCCTTCGCCTCGCCCTGGGCGATGGCGAGGCGTCCGCTGACTCGGAACGTCTTCGGGTCGCGCCCCTCCTCTTCCAGGAATCGGCGCAGGCGTTGCAGGGGCTCCACCGGGTCCACGAGCGGAATCCAGCCATCGCCCAAGCGGGCGACGCGGCGCAGCAGGCGGTCCTCCGGACCGGCGCCCATGAGGATCGGGATCGGCGGCGGCACCTGGCTCACGCCGATGCCGTCCAGCCTGTGCCAGCGCCCTTGGAAGGTCACCTGGGGCTCCGCCCACATCCTCCGCAGGAGGACGATCTGCTCTTCCAGCCTCTTGCCGCGCGTGTGGAAGTCCTGGCCCAGAGCCTCATACTCGCGCGGGTTCCAGCTGATGCCCACGCCCAGCTCCAAGCGGCCGCCGCTGATGATGCTCACGTCCGCCGCCTGCTTCGCCAGCAGAGCCGTGGGGTAGGCGGGAAGGATGAGCACCGCCGTCCTGAGGTCAATTCGGCGCGTCTGGCCTGCCAGGTAGGCGAAGAGGACCAGCGGCTCGCGGAAGGGGCCGTAGTAATGGTGTAGCGGCTGGTCCGGCATGCTGCCCAGAGCCATGCCGAGGACGTGGGTTGCGATCGACACGTAGTCCATGCCGCCCTCGTCCAGCGTCTGCGCGAACGCCCGCAGCGCATCGATGTCCGGCCAATCGCCCACCGGCAGGCTGCCGCCGTACTTCATCCGATCACCCTACGCGGGCGGGGGCTGTGCCCAAGACTGCGGACTGGCCGTGTTTCTTGCCTCCCGCCCTCTGCACTCTGCACTCTGTTCTCAGCTCACACCCCCGGCGTCTCCCTGACCGAGGCCTCCGGCGTCTGTCCCAGGCCCATGGCCGTGCGTCCGAAGGTCAACGCGGGGCCGTCCCACTGCAGGCCCGCGTGGGCGGCGGCGGCGTTGCTGTCCCGCCACAGCCGCTGGATCTCCGTGCCGTCGTAGATGTTGCTCGCGCCCGCGAACTCGAACAGCAGGTTCGCTGCCCGCCGGCACAGCTGCGCCCCGTAGGCCACGTTCATGCGCCCCATCGCCCGGTCCAAGGGAGAGGCCTCCGCAGCCGGCATGTTGCAGTAACGCCTCGCCGTCTCCAGGAGCAGCGCCCGCCCCGCCTCGATCTGCGCCGCCGCCTCCGCGTAGCGCGTCAGGCTCGCCGTCTGCGTCGCCACCTGCAGGGCCCGGCCCGACGCCAGCCTGCCGGCGATCCGCTCCTGCACGGCGGCGAGCAGCGACCGCGCGATGCCCACCACCGGCCCGGCCAGCGGCAGCGTATACGTGAACTCGAAGGCCGCCTGGAACACGGCCGCCTTGTAGAGGCGCGAAGCGCGGCTGCCCTCCGAAAGGTCGCGGAAACGGACGATGCGCTCGTCCGGGACGAACACATCCTCGACGACGATCGTCTTGCTGCCCGTGCCCTTGAGGCCCATCGTGTACCAGTCGTCCACGATCTCGAACTCGGACCGCGGGATCAGGAACCAACGCCGGTCGCCCAGGGGCGTGCCTTCGGGGTCGACATCGAGCGCCGCCGTCAGCCACGTGCAGTGGTCGACGCCGCTCGAGAAGAAACCGCGGCCCGTCCAGCGGTAGCCGCCGTCCACGCGCACCGGCTGGCCCTCCGTCGCGACGACGGACGAAATCAGCGTGTCCGGGTCGCCGAACACCATCTCCTGGACCGGCTCCGGGTAGTGGGCGATGAGCCACATGTGGGCGCCCCAGAGCGCGTATACCCAGCCCGTGGCGCTGCACGCCTCGGCGAGGGCGCCCGTGACCTCGAGCAGGGCGTCGAGGTTCAGCTCGGAGCCGCCGTACTTCGCCGGCGCCTCCAGGCGGATGAGGCCGCTCTCCAGGAGGGCGTCCACGTTCTCGCGCGGCAGGCGGCGAAGGCGTTCGGCCTCCGGCACACGCTCCCGCAGCTCCGGCCCCAGCGCCCGCGCCGCAGCTACCGCCTCCTCCAGGGAGCTGAATCTCGGCCTCGCGCGTGTCACGCGCTGAGTCTTCGCCCTGCTTTGAGTTGCCATGTCAGTCTCCGCTCTCTCCGGGCTCACCGGCCCCAGAGTTTCTTGGTCGCGATGCGGGCGCCTTCGACCATCGCCTCCAACTTGGCCCAAGCGATCTCGGCGTGGCCGACGCGGCCGCCGAGGCCACAGTCCGTCCCGGCAATGACGTTTTCCCTGCCGACGAGGTTCGCGTAGCGCACCAGACGCTGGGCGACCAGCTCCGGATGCTCGACCAAGTCGGTGGCGTGGCCGATCACGCCCGGCATGAGGGTGGCGCCGTCCGGCAGCTTCACGGTCTCGAACACCTCCCACTCGTGCTCGTGGCGGGCGTTCGAGGCCTCGATCGAGTAACACTCCGCCTTGACGTTGAAGATGATGTCGATGATGTGGCGGAGGTCGATGTCGTTCTTGTGGGGGCCGTGGCCGCTTCCCCAGCAGACATGGAGGCGCACGAGCTCCCGCGGGCAGTCGCGCAGCGCGTGGTTGAGCGCTTCCACGCGAAGCTGGGCGTAGCGGCGGTAGTCCTCCACGCTCATCTCGGGGAACATCTGCCAGCCATCGGGGAGATCTGGATCGTCGATCTGGAGGACAATGCCGGCATCCGTGATGGCCTTGTACTCCTCGTGCATGACGTCGGCGATGGCGAACAGGAATTCGCGGTCGTCCTTGTAGTAGCGGTTCCAGAGCCAGTGCTCGATCGTCCCGGGTGCCACTGCGGGCAAATACGGCTGATGGCCCTGGATGCCCTCCATGGCGGCCTTGATATTGGCAATGTCGAACTGGACCTGCTCCTGGCCCACATACGTCAGCGGTTGGCGGGCGAAAATCGGGGCGTTGATGCGGACGGGCCTGCCGCCGGGCGTCTGCGCGCCGGTCATGCGCGCGAAGCCACCCATGTTGGCGGCGAAGAACCCAGGGAACTCCTTCTGGTCGCGGGCCGTGATGTTGTGCGGCTCCGGCGCCTCGTCGGGCGGGGCTTCCTCCAGCCCGCCGATGCGGGACTGCACGTAGAACGAGAAGCCGCCCCGCTTTCCGTATTCGCCGTCGTTGACGATATCGATGCCGATGTCCACTTGGCGGCGGACGACGTCCCTGACCAGCCCCGGCACGACGCGCTTGAACTCCGCCTCATCGATCTGCTGCGTGCCGAATAGCGGTCCCATTATCGCCTCCAGCTCCGGCGGCCGGGGCAAGGTGCCCGCGTGCGACGTGATGATCCTGTCCGTGCTCCGCATCATGGCGACCACTCCTTCGCAAACATTTTCATATAGGTAAGCCGGCGGGGACCTGCGACCGTAAAGCTACCGCGATGCGGCCCTCAGGGGAAGCCACCACTTCATTGCCAGCAGGAGCCGCCGCAGCAAATCAGCCCCGTCAAGGCTTCGGGGCAAGATTTAATACTTCTCTAATCGCCCGTTTGCCTGTAAATAAGAGCAGTCAATCATCATTCCCCGCGGAAGCTCAACGCATGGAACAGGCGTCGCCGCTCCAGCCCCGCGCCCCGCTTCAGCTCCGCGGCGTTCGACGGGGTTTCGGTCTGTCGCCGTTCGAATGGGCCGTGCTTGCCGCCGCCTTCGCAGTCGCCGCCTTCGGCGGTTACACCATCTACGCTGAGGCGACGGACCTCAATGCGAAGCCGCCTGCAGCTGCCTCCACGTACATCCCCGCCTTCCGCACGAACATCTCCAGCACCATCTCCACCACCGGCACCGTCCAGGCGACCCAGCAGGTCAATCTAAACTTCGGCAGCAGCGGCGTCATCAAGGAAATCAACGTCAAAGTCGGCGACCAGGTGACCGCGGGCCAAGTGCTGGCCCGCCTCGACGATGCGCAGCTGCAGTCCGCCCTCCGCGCCGCCCAGTCCAATCTCGCCTCCGCCCAGGCCCGCCTCAACGCCGTCATCAACCCTTCTGCCGCCGACCTCGCCTCGGCGCAGCAGGCCGTCCTGAACGCCCAGAACCAGGTCGCCACGGCGCAGAAGAATCTGGACGACCTCCGCGCGAAGCCCACGGCCGCCGACATCGCCAGCGCCCAGCAGGCCGTCCTCCAAGCTCAGAACGCACTCCAGTCCGCCCAGGACGCCCTCGCCAAGGCTCAAGCCGACCTCGCCAGGGCTCAGCGTGACCTGAGCAGCGCCCGCTCCGACCTCTCCAACGCCTATGACACGCTCAGCTTGGCCCGCTCCGACCTCCGGACGGCGGAGACGGCCTGTCCGGACGCGCCCCCGACGCCGTCCTTGCCTGCCAAGGGCTCGCGGGCGCAGCCGGCCCCCTTCGTCTCCGTGACCGTGGACTGTGACGGCAACGCAGCCGCCCTGGCCGCCTACAAGGCGGCGAACGCCGCCTACGGCTCCGCCGCCGGCGCCTATAACGCCGCCGTGACCAACGCCGACGCAAAGCAGTCCGCGCTCGAGAGCGCCCAAGCGACTCTGTCCAGCGGCAACCTGGAGCGCGCCATCCAAAGCGCCCAACTGGGGCTGCAGACGGCGTTACAGAAACAGCAGGAGACGCTGGCCGGCGCCACTCCCATCGAGATCCAGGCGGCGGAAAACAGCCTCTCTGCCGCCCAGGCGTCGCTGACCGCGGCCCAGCAGCGCTACGAGGAGCTCCTGCATCCGGCGCCGGATGCCGTGCTGCCGCTGCAGGCGTCCGTGGCCCAGGCCGCCGAGGCCGTCGATGCCGCCCAGGCGAACCTGGATAAAGCCACGATCGTGGCGCCGTTCGACGGCGTCATCGCCGCCATCAACGGCACCGTCGGCGGCCAGGCGACGGGCGGCGCCACCACGACCGCCCAGGCGAGCGCCGCCGTCGTCTCTCTCCTCAACCCCAGACAGATACGCATCGATGCCAACGTCGACCAGGCCGACGTCAGCAAGCTGCGGACCGGCCAGCCAGCCAGCATCACGTTCGACGCCCTGGCCGGTTTCGTCTACCAGGCTTCCGTCAGCAGCGTGGGCCTCCTGCCGACGACGTCGCAAGGCGTGGTCACCTACCTCGTCAGCTTCGCCATCGACACCGGGGCCCTGCCGCCCACGACGCCCGTGCCGACGCCTGGCATGACTGCCCAGATCACGGTCACGGTGGGTTCAGCCCAGAACGCCCTCGTCGTGCCTACGCGCTCCGTGCGCGGCTCCGGCAACCTCGCAACGGTCACCGT
>DATMBD010000088.1:0-2755 GCA_035559355.1 Dehalococcoidia bacterium | reverse complement strand
GCGCAAAACGACCTGAGAATTATTATCAACGTTCTTGCTAGCGGCAAGCCTACCCCGGGCCCGCCTGCCCTGCTTCGCGCTCCGGTCTCATCCCAAACCTCCCTGCCTCTCTGTCCTCCGCGACGCCCTCTGACCGGGGCCTTCCCATACTTCTAACGTTACAGCACGCAGATTATTCGCACCTCTTTCCCCCAGGGCGCGCCATAACTTCTGCGAAAACCACTCGCAGAGACGCTCCGCCGTCGAGTTATCGATGGGAAGGGGGACGACGTCCTGAGCGGGTAGCGAGTAGACGAGGCCCTCCGGCGTGCGCACTTTCCAGAGGCCTTCACGGCACTCGATCTCCAGCAGGGGGCTCTTCGCCTGGAGCATGAAGCGATGGTCGAGCTCGCGGGCAATCTCACGCAGCAGCGCCTTCAGCCGCCCGAAGTCGAGCACCCAGGCGTCCGGGACCAGCTCGCCTTCGACTTCGGCGGCGACCTGGTAGCTATGGCCGTGGAGGGGCTCGCAGCGGCCGCCGAAAGTTGCGAAATGGGCGGCGTCGAACTGCACACCTTCCACCCGGACGCTATACAAGTCCCCGATCTCGTCACCTCCCGGCCGGCAGGAGCCCCTCACGTGCCAGCGCCCGCCGGAGGGACTCCGCGGTCTGGGGCGCGCGAGCGATCTCCCTGTCACCGTCCATGAGGACCGGAATCGCCTCCCCGAAGCGTTCGAGCAGGCGAGGGTCGCCTTCGATGTCGATCGTATCAAAGGCCAGGCCGAGCTTCGTCAGGTCACGGGCCATTTCCTTGCAAAGGCCGCAATCTGGCCGGGTCAGCAAGCGTAACCGGACGGCGGAGGACATTTCAGGATCAGGCGCCCCTCAGCCGCCGGCGCCGTTCCGCGCGGGAAAGGGCCCTGCGCTGCCGCTGGGCGGGAGACATTGGCTGGCGATCCGGCTCCTGGCGCAGGAGGAAGAAGGCGAGCAGCGGCAGGCCAACGGCCAGCACGCCGATGGATACGATCTGCGGCACGCTGAGGCCCAGGAAGGGCTCCTCGCTGTCGATGCGCAGGAAGCTGACGAAGAAGCGCATCACCGCGTACAGGATGAAGGCGAGCGCGAAGATTACGCCGCTCTTGGGCTGCCACCGCCACAGGAGCGCCAATGCCGCAAGGATGACCAGATCGCCGATGGCCTCGTAGGCAACGGCAGGGTGCATCGCCTCCCGGAAGAAGGCGGGGCTGTTGGGATGGCTGTAGGTGACCGCCCACGGCAGGTCGGAGGTCTTGGCGAAGTGCTCCCCATTGATGATGTCGCCGATGCGCCCAATGGCAAGCCCGGGAAGCATGCCGAAGACTGCGGCGTCGGCGCCGGCGGCGCACGGCAGTCTCTTCCAAAGCCCGTACGCCCAGCCAGCCACGGCTCCCCCGATGATCGCCCCGTAGATGGAGATGCCGCCTTCGGTTATCCGGAAGATGTCGATGACGCTGTCGACCGAGGACGAATCGCCGTAGTTCTCGATGACGTAGAGGGCGCGCGCGCCAACGATCCCGGCCGCGACCACGATGATGCCGATCGTGTACGCCGTGTCGGCATCGATGCCGACGCGTTCGCTCGTCGCCACGCGGACTGCGACCCAAACGCCGACCACGATCCCGACGGCCGTGAAGAACCCGTGCCAGGTGATCAGCAGCCCGCCGACCTCGATGAGGTTGGGGTCGATTCCGATGTTGATGGCCAGCAAACCCGTCATAGCCTCCGGCCAGCCCTGGCCGCGACCTCCATGATCTCCCTTTCGATGGCCTTGCGGCTGCCGCCGAGCCCGCGGAAGACGGCCCGGCCAGAAGCTATCTTACCCCACAGCCTCCTCCTGGGCGTGTAGAAGGTCAGGGCCAGCCCGGCAAGGAAGGCTGCCGTGGCCACCCATATGAACGTGGAGCCGGGATCGCGGCGCACGGTCAAGCCAGCGAATTCGCGCCGGCCCTCGAACGTGTACTCGTAGCCGTCGACGATCACGGGCTGGCCGGGTGAAAGCGCGAGCGCCCTGCCGGCGACCGGTCCCACGGTCAGCAAGAGGCCTCCCGGCCCTTCCGAGAGCTCGGCTACGGCAGCGCCTTGCGCGCCCGGCAGGCCGGACACCGCCGAGGATGGGATGCTGGTGACGCCGGCGAACTCAAGCTGGAACCCGCCCAGATCCAGGCTGGCGCCGGGCGCGATGATCTCGCGCACGCCCCCGGGCCGCGAGGTCTCGAACACGACCAGCTGCCAGGGTGTCACGCTATCGCCGGGCCGCGCTCCCACCCAGAATTGCCGCTCCGTGCCCGGAATGCGGATCGTCGTCCCGGCCGCGTCGCCGAGGAAGTCGGTCGGCACTATGGCGTCGTCCACCAGCACCGCGCCTGCGGTGTCCTTGACGATGATCCGGGGCGTTGCCGCCTGGTCCACCAGGGCCAGAACCTCGTCGAAGACTAGCCGGCCGCTCGCCAGATCGCGGACGCGCAGGGCGGCCCCGTCCGGGAAATAGGCCGACTGGTGGAAGCGGTAGCCCCCGGCCGAAAGCGGGTGGCTGACGGTCACGGGCCCGCGCCCGATCTCGCGCCCATCGCGGTAGACGACCAGCTCCGTCCTGTATTCGAGCGGAAAGCCCGTCGCGTCGAAGCGGCCGATAGCGTCCTCGACGTAGACCTGCATGTGGTCTGGGTCGTCGAGGGCGAAGACGGGCCTCGCAGCCTCGCCCTCGGCCACGAAGACCTGGACCTGCTTGGCGGTAAG
>DATMBD010000087.1:0-2329 GCA_035559355.1 Dehalococcoidia bacterium | reverse complement strand
GACTCCGTTAACGAACCTGCCGGAGCTTTCGCTGCCGAATTTCTTGGCCAGCTCCACCGCTTCGTTTATGGCGGCGCCGACCGGTGTCAGATTATCGATCAAGAACTCCCTTATCGCAATACGAAGCACGTTGCGATCGATGGGCGAAAGCTGATCGGACGGCCAGGCCGGCGCCGTCCTTTCGATCAGTTCGTCGATCTCGCGCCGGTGGGCCAGCACTCCCGCGAGCAGCTGGCGCGCGAACTCCTCCGCTTCGCCGCGAAGCCGCGTCTCGGACACCAGGCGATCGAGCGCCGCGCGCGGGTCATGCCCAGCGACGTCCATTTCGTAGAGGGCCTGGAGGACCACCTCGCGGGCTAGGTGGCGAGACGCCATGGCAGCACGTCAGGTCAGGCCGCCATCGACGGCGATGACCTGCCCAGTCAGATAAGACGCCTCGTCCGAGGCGAGAAACGTCACCAAAGGAGCGATTTCCTCGGGCTTGCCGTCCCGGCCCATGGGGATGCGCTCGATAATCGCGCCCCATTGCGCCTCGTTGAGCGTCTCCGTCAGGCCCGTCCTCACGATCCCGGGCGCAACGCAGTTGACGGTAATGCCGCGGCTGGATATCTCCCGTGAGAGCGACCGCGTGAAGCCGATCTGGCCTGCCTTCGCGGCGGAGTAGTTCGTCTGGCCGGCATTGCCAACCAGGCCATCGATGCTGCTGATGTTGATGATCCGGCCGCGTCGCTGGCGGAGCATGGGACGGAGGGCGGCGCGCGTGAAGACGAAGACGCTGCGCAGGTTCGTCTGGATCACCTGGTCCCATTCTTCGTCTGACATCCGCAGGAGGAGATTGTCGCGCGTCCGCCCAGCGTTGTTGACCAGAATGTCGACGTGGTCGAAGCGCTCGAGGGCGGCGTCGACGGCGCGCTGGGCGGTCTCGGTGAGGGCTGCGTCCCCCTTGATGAGGACTACTTGTGATCCGAGCCTCGTGGCCTCTTTCGCGGTCTTTTGCGCCGTCTCGTCCTTCGACAGGTAGACGAGCACGAGGTCGGCGCCGGCCTCGGCCAGGGACAAGGAGATGGCGCGGCCGATGCCGCGCGTCCCGCCGGTGACGATTGCGACTTTGCCGTCGAGTCTAAACAAAGCTCACCTATGCTGGCGCTCAGCTGCTGACGTTTACCAATTTGGCCTCGGGCACGAGGCGCCTTGCCAGGCCGGTCAAAACGCGTCCGGGTCCGAATTCGATGAAGGTGGTCACTCCGGCCGCGGCCATTAGTGTAACCGAATCGTGCCACCGCACGGGACTAACGATTTGGACACTCAGTTCCTCCCGCACCTCCTGAGCGCTCGTCAGGGGCTGGGCCGTGGCATTCGCAACCACGGGCACCTCCGGGGCCGCCACGTTGGCGGCCGCGATCGCCCGCTTCAGCCCTTCGACCGCGGGTTGCATGAGGCGGCTGTGGAAAGCGCCGCTCACGTTGAGTTCCTGGACGCGCTGGGCTCCGCGCTCTCTCGCCAGCGCGCAGGCCTGAGCCACCGCCTCCAGCGTGCCGCCGATAACCGTCTGGGACGGCAGATTGAGGTTGCAGATGTCCGCCGCCGCTTCTTCGCAGACATGCCTTACGGCTTCCTCGTCCAGGCCCATGATCGCCGCCAGGGTGCCCTTCGGCGCCCGGCTCGCCTCGGCCATCAGGCGGGCCCGCTCTCCAAGCAAGACGAGGCCGTCCTCCAAGCTGAGGGCGCCGGCCGCGACGAGGGCCGTGTACTCCCCCAGGCTGTGGCCGGCGGCGAAGGCCGGCCGTGCTTGGATTTCGCCGCGCTCGAGGGCAGCGGCGAGGCACGCTAGGCTGGTAGTCAAGATTGCTGGCTGCGCGAATTCGGTCTCGCGCAGCTTTTCCTCCGGCCCTTCGAAACAGAGGCTGCTGAGCGCGAACCCCAGGACGCGGTCGGCGGTTTCGAAGACCTGCCGAGCGGCCGGGGAGTTCTCCCAGACGTCCCTGCCCATGCCGGGCTGCTGCGACCCCTGACCGGGGAACAGCCAGGCGGCAGTCCTGTCTAATGCCGAGGGTAGGAAGCCGGGGTGGCTACTCGCCAAGGCTAGGGCCTGGGACCTCGACGGCCACGCGCCCCTTGTAATAGCCGCAAACAGGGCAGGCGTGATGGGGCCGCCGCATGGTTCGGCACTGCGGGCAACGGGTCAGACCGCCGAGCTTCAGCGCGAGGTGACTGCGGCGTTTTCCCTGGCGCGCCTTGGGGTAGCGCTTCTTTGGCAGTGGGGGCACTGTCAGTCCTTCCCTTCTGTTTGGCGCCCGTCCAGCAGCCCAGCGAGGGCGGCCCAACGGCT
>DATMBD010000086.1:0-2597 GCA_035559355.1 Dehalococcoidia bacterium | reverse complement strand
GGCGCGTTCGTCGTCAACCGCAAGAGCGGGCTTTTGTATCCGTGAGGGAGTGGCGCAGGAACCGGAGGGCGTGGCCGGCCTCGGCCGCGCGCGCGCCACAGAGCATTTGCCGCCGATCCCCGTATAATCCACCAGGCCCCGCCCGCTTCCGGTGACTTTGCTTGGACGCAGGAGGTAACAGAATGATCTACGAAATCCGGACGTACACCGTGAAGCCCGGCGCCGTCGCCGAATATGAGGCCCGTTTCGCCGAGGCGTACCCGGTGCGCGAGAAGTACTCGAAGATGGGCGGCATGTGGCACACGGAGATCGGGCCGCTGAACCAGATTATTCACATCTGGCCGTACGAGAGCCTGCAGCAGCGCGCCGATATCCGTGCCGCTTCGGCGAAGGACCCGAGCGGCAAGTGGCCGCCGAAGACCATGGACCTGCTCGTCAGCCAGGAGGTCGACATCCTGGACGCGGTGCCGAACATGCAGGACTGGGGCGAACCCCAGCGCTGGGGCGACCTCTACGAGCTGCGCATGTACACTTACGCGCCCGGAGACATCGGCAAGGTGGCTGCCGCTTTCGGCGAGGCGTTGCCGGGGCGGGCGGCGATCTACCCCGTAGCCGGCATCTTTACTAGCCAACAGGGCAGCCTCAATCGCCTCTACCAGCTGTTCCCGTACAAGAATTGGGACCACCGCGAGGAAGTGCGGGCGGCGTTCCGCAAGGCGGGCGTCTGGCCGCCGCACGCGGACGCCCGGCCCGTGCAGCAGCTGGTGCGGTTCTTGGAGCCGGCGCCGTTTTCGCCGTTGCACTGACCGCTCTCGGCGTGGCGGCGCCCTAGTATCGCGCCCGTCGGGTCGCGCGCATGCCCCGTCTTCGCAGATGTAAAGGGGCAGGTGAACCTGAAGGCCCTGGACCTCCCGTGGGCTCCCGTCCTGCGGGCATCGGCCCGACAGACGAGACGCGGTCAGGAGCCTAAGGCGCAGCCGTTGTAGTATGCAATTGCCCCGTAAACTGACAAGGAGACTGCGCGGATGCCGCTGGGTTTCACCTCCAAGGTCTTCCAGGTAGATACGCTCGACCTCGACGGGAAGCAGGAGCAGATCGTCAAGGGCGGCAGGCACCTCTTCCCGCTGCTGCCGAAGGCATTCGAAGGCATCCGCCAGATCGGCGTCATCGGCTGGGGATCGCAGGGGCCGGCGCAGGCCCAGAACCTGCGCGATTCCCTCATCGACACGGACATCCGCGTCAAGGTCGGGCTTCGGCCCGGCTCCAGCTCAATGGACGAGGCGCGCGCCGTTGGCTTCACCGAGGAGAACGGCACGCTCGGCGAGATGTTCGACGTCATCCGCGAGTCAGACCTCGTCCTCCTGCTGATCTCGGACGCGGCCCAGGCGGAGCTGTACCCGAAGGTCTTCGCTGCGCTCAAGCCCGGCGCTACCCTCGGCCTGTCGCACGGCTTCCTCCTGGCCCACCTCAAGAACGTCGGCGACAAGTGGCCGGCCAACGTGAACGTCATCGCCGTCTGCCCGAAGGGCATGGGGCCATCCGTGCGTCGGCTCTACTTGCAGGGCCGGTCCATCAACGGGGCCGGCATCAACAGCAGCTTCGCCATCGAGCAGGACATTGACGGCCGCGCGACCGACATCGCCCTCGGCTGGTCGATCGCCATCGGCTCGCCCTACACCTTCCAGACGACGCTGGAGTCCGAATACAAGTCCGACATATACGGCGAACGCGGCATCCTCTTGGGGGCGGTGCACGGGATCATCGAGAGCCTGTACCGCCGCTACGTGAGCAAGGGCATGAGCCACGAGGATGCCTTCCTCCATTCGGCCGAGGCGATAACGGGGCCGATCTCGAAAGTCATCTCGAAGCAGGGCCTGCTTGCCGTCTACGAAGCGATCGGCGCCGACGGCCGGCGGGAGTTCGACAAGGCGTACGCCTCCGCGTACCCCGCGGCGCGGACGCTGCTGGAGGAAATCTACGACGAGGTGTCGTCCGGCAACGAGATCCGCAGCGTGATCATGGCGGGTGAACGGCTGAAGCGGCAGCCGATGGGCAAGATCGACGGCACGGAGACCTGGCGGGTGGGCCAAGCCGTGCGGGCCAAACGAGTGGAGGAGAATATTCCGCTCGACCCCTTCACGGCCGGCGTCTACATCGCCACGATGATCGCCCAGATCGACATCCTGATGGAGAAGGGCCACCCGTACTCGGAGGTTGCCAACGAATCCGTGATCGAGGCGGTGGACTCGCTGAACCCATATATGCACGCCCGCGGCGTCGCCTACATGGTCGACAACTGCTCGACGACGGCGCGGCTAGGCTCGCGAAAATGGGCGCCGCGGTTCGACTACGTGCTGACGGAGCAGTCCTACGTGCAGCTTGACAACGGCGAGCCTCTGGATACATCGCTCCTGGAGTCCTTCAAGCAGCACCCGATCCATCACGTCTTGGCCGAGTGCGCCAAGCTTCGGCCGCCCGTGGACATTTTCGTCGAGTAAGGCAGCGCTTCGGTCCCTGCGGTTGCGGGAAAGTGAAGCGGCGCCCCGCACCTCGCGCTAAAAGGAGCCGAAGTGCCGAGCGCCGTTCGCCACCCCGCG
>DATMBD010000085.1:0-2076 GCA_035559355.1 Dehalococcoidia bacterium | reverse complement strand
CCCGCTATCCGCGGCGAGCTCCTCGAGCGCCTCAAGGCCCTCGAAGGCGAACAGACCGCGGGCAGCCTCGCTGAACTAGCGTATCGCCGCGCGCGGGAGGCGTTGGAGAAGGCGCTCGATGAAGCGCGTTCCATCCGTCTCCAGGCGATCGAGGACGCGCGCGCCACGCGCGAGCGCGAACTGGGTGCGCTCATGGAGTCCCTGCGAGCGCTGCGGCAGTCCGCGGAGCGTCAGGTCGAGTCGCTGCTGCGCACGGCCGAACTCGAGGCGGAAAAAACACGCCAGGACGCCCGGGCCGAGGCGCAGCGGGTCATCGAGGATGCCAACCGGGAGGCGACGCTCCTCAAACAAGAGGCCTCGGACGCCCGCAGGGCGGCGCAGGAGCGGTTGCAAGAGATGGAGCGCCTGGAAGCCGACTTCAATGAGCTGCTGGGGCGCATCGCTCACCGGCTGGGAATGGACGAGCGGCCGGACCGGGGGTGGCTGCGCCGCCTGACGCGTCGCTAGCTGCGCCGCGGCAAGCGGCATTCGGACGCTGGCGCGAGCAATGGCCGTCTAGCGGCCGCCGGCACGCGGGCTTGGAAGGCCCCTTCACCACCGCCCTTTCTGTTTGACTGGCTGGATCGCGGCTTGCTAGCATCGTCGTGCCCGGGCGGTTAGCTCAGCTGGTTAGAGCGCAGCGTTGACATCGCTGAGGTCACTGGTTCGAGTCCAGTACCGCCCACCATCGTCTCAGGCAGGCTCGTGACAGTCGAGCATGCGGTCTGGCCCCGGAGCCGTGCGAGGCCCAGTGAGCACGCCGGCCCTGAAGGAGGCGAAAGATGCCGCCCCTCATCTACCACCAGGGCCAGATCTCCATCCAGGAAGAAGCCAAGACCCGCTACGTCGCTGACCATCTCGCCAACTGGGTGGGGCCGGTCATCGACTTCGCGTTGGGCGCCGACCTCGTCCTCCTCGCGGCGCCTGACGCCGAAGGCATCCTCCGCTTCAACGTTCTCTCGGGCGCTCCGCCTCTCGTGGAGGTGGCGGACGCGGACGCCGCCCGCCTGCGCTTCCCTGAGGTGTTCTCTCGCGGTCTGCGAGAAGCACAGTACGGCGGCCTCGTCATCAACCTAAGCCTGGCCAGGCGCGCGCGCCTCAACGGCCGCATCAGGAAGCCCGGCGCACAGGCCGAGCTTGCAGCGGCGGAGACGTTCACCCTCTGCCGCAAATACATGGCTCCTTCCATCGCCGTGGAGCGCGGGCCGCTCGTCGGGCCACTGGCGCGACAGCCTATCGGCCTCGACGACCCGTGGCTGACTTCGGTTCTCACCCGCACGGAGACCGCCTTCCTCGCCAGCATCAGCCCGGACGGCGGGCCGGACGTCGCTCATCGCGGCGGGCCTCCCGGGTTCATCACCCTGGACGCGGCCCGCAGCGCCATCTCCTGGCCGGAGTTCGTCGGCGACGGCGTCTTCAAGAGCGCGGGCAACGTCCGGGCCACGGGCGGCTTCACGCTCCTCGCCCTCGACCTCGAAAGCGGCGACGGCGCAGAGCTTGTGGGCACGGGCGCCTACACGAATCTGCGGCCGGAGCGAAAAGCGCGGCTGGACCCGCTGGTGCGGCACAAGGAGCCGTTCCCGGTCCAGGGCGTCATCGAAGGCAGCGTAGCTGGCGCCTACAGGCTGACAGCTGTCCTCCACCCCCGCCGCCGGATCGAAAAGGCCCTCAAGATAACTTCCGCCTCAGCCGTCGCAGAGCAAGCGCCGCAATAAGCGAAGGCGCTATACTGTTGCTTGCAAACGAATAGAGGCTGAGACGAGGACGAGTAGCGGCGGCCTCAGGGCTGCCAGAGAGGGGAGCTGAGGCTGGGACTCCCCGCCACAGGCGCCGCGAACACCACCTCCGAGCCGGGCCCCGAACGGCGCAGCGCACGCGCCCAGTAGACGGCCCCGCGGGCCAGCGTTAGCGGCAAAACGAGGTCCCTGCTCTCATGGCCGGGACGAACCAGGGTGGAACCACGGAGAGCCCACCGTCCCTGAGGCGGTGGGCTTTTCTTTTGGAGCGCCGCGATTCTTCCCGGCTAGGGCGACGGAA
>DATMBD010000084.1:0-8618 GCA_035559355.1 Dehalococcoidia bacterium | reverse complement strand
CTCCTTCGCCAGCACCAGCGGGTCGCGAAGCGGCAACACCGTGGCGTTCATGCCGAACTTGATCCGCCGCGTCCGTCCGGCGATGGCCGCGAGGGTGCCCAAAGGCTCGAGGAACGCCTGCGCAGACACGAGGCGTTCGCTCAGCCAGATGGAGTCGACGCCCCAGTTCTCGCAGGCATCCACCCAGCGCCAGAAAGCGCCCGCGCTAGAGAAGGGGAAGGCGGCAAAGCCGAGGCCAACGCGTACGCTCACGGCTAGAGCATAGAGCATGGCGAACTGGGAGGCGCGCGACCTGGTTCGCCGGCGGCCGGTCGTCGCCGAATTCGGTTTACAGCTTCAACGACGCAGGCCGGGCCCGCCTGTCAAGATAGAGTCATGCGCGTCGTCATCGTCGGGGGAGGATTTGGAGGGCTTACCGCCGCTCGGCATCTGAGGGATGCGCCCGTCGAGGTCATGCTCCTCGACCGCCGCAACTTTCACCTCTTTCAGCCCCTGCTCTACCAAGTTGCCACCGGCGGCCTTTCGCCAGCGAACATCGCCGCGCCCCTGAGGTCGATCCTCCGAAAGCAAGGGAACGCGCGCGTCTTGCTTGCCGAAGTGACCGGCTTCGACCTCAGCCGCCGCCGCGTCATCTGCGACGACGCCGAAGTTGAGTACGACTTCCTGATCGTTGCCGCGGGCTCCCGCCATCACTATTTCGGCCACGACGAGTGGGAGACATACGCGCCCGGCCTGAAGACGATCGAGGACGCCCTGGAAATCCGCCGCCGCGTCCTGCTCGCCTTCGAGGCTGCTGAGAAGGAGGCGGACTCGGCCGAAGCCGCGGCGTACCTCACGTTCGTTATCGTGGGAGGCGGTCCCACCGGGGTGGAGCTCGCGGGGGCAATCGCCGAGATGGCCCGCTACACCCTCAAGCGCGATTTTCGCGCCCTCCAGCCAGCAAACGCCCGGATAGTCCTCGTCGAAGCCCTGCCGCGCGTGTTGCCAACCTATCCCGAGCCACTGGCGCGGGAAGCGGAGGCCTCCCTCCGCCGCCTCGGCGTCGACGTGCTGACCTCGACGACGATAGAGGGGCTGGACGAGGCCGCCGCGCTGCTCAAGCGCAACGATAAGGTGCAGCGCATCGAGGCTAGGACGGTGCTCTGGGCCGCGGGCAATCGGACCTCTTCCCTTGCCGAAGCGCTCCGCCAGGCTTCGGGAGCCCAGGCGGACGGCGCGGGGCGTCTCTTCGTCGCGCCTGACCTCTCGTTGCCACGGTATCCGGAGGTTTTTGTCGTTGGCGACATGGCGCGTTTTGAACAGGACGGGCAGCCCCTGCCTGCCGTGGCTCCCGTCGCCATCCAGGAGGGCGCCTACGTGGCGCAGGTGATTCGCGAGCGGCTGGCAGGCAGACAGCCGCCGAAGCCTTTCCGCTATCGGAACAGGGGAATGATGGCGACGATCGGTCGCTCGGCGGCGGTCGCCGACTTCGGCTGGCTGCGTCTGCACGGCTTCCTTGGCTGGATCATTTGGCTGACGGTGCACCTTCTCAATCTGGCCCAGTTCGAAAACCGCCTTCTCGTCCTCATCCAGTGGGCATGGAACTATTTCACGTACGGGCGTTCGGCGCGACTCATCACTTGGGCGCCGGACGCTTCGGCCGCCGGCGTCCCTCCTGCGAACGGCGCCTGATATACTGCAGAGGCTACGCACGGGGTGGTCCCCGATCGGGGGCCTGAGATCAGACCCGTCGAACCTGAACCGGGTAATACCGGCGGAGGAAGCGCGTGGTAGAGCAATTTCCCTGTTCTCGTTCTCCTGCTCTCTCGCTCTCCTGCCGTCGGGCCCGGCGCGGCAGGAGGTTTACGCATGGCTCGCGGGCATAATCGGGGCGCGCGCACGGGCAGCCAGGCAGGCGGACAGACGGCCAGAGGCGGAGAACGCCGGGAGGTATCCAGGCGCTTCTTCTTGGGCTTGGCGTTCGGCGCGCCGGCTGCCGCCGCCCTGCTTGCCGCCTGCGGCGGCGATGGCGAAGACGCCGGCGGCCAGCGCGTGCGCGTCCAGCTCGACTGGACACCCAACACCAACCACATCGGCATCTACTTGGGCCTGGCGAAGGGCTGGTACAGGGATGAAGGCCTGGACGTCCAGGTCTTGCCCTACGCGGACGCGAACCCTGACACCATCGTTGCGAACGGTAACGCCGAGGTCGGGATCAGCTTTCCGGCGAACGTGATCTTCTCCCGCGCCGCCGGCCTCGACCTCGTCAGCATAGCGGCAGTGCTCCAAAGCAACCCCACCGAGCTGGCGGTGCTCGATTCGAGCGACATCAGGCGCCCTCGCGACTTCGACGGCCGCACCTACGCCGGCTTCGGCCTCCCCTACGAAGAGCCACAAATCAGGACCGTGATCAAGGCCGACGGCGGCAAGGGTGACTTCAAGACCGCCGTCTTGTCGACCGCCGCCTACGAGGCGCTCTACGAGAAGCGGGCCGACTTCACGGAGATCTTCACCACGTGGGAAGGCATCGAAGCAGAGCTGCGCGGCATCAAGCTGCGCACGTTCCGCTACGACGCCTTCGGCGTGCCCGACTTCCCCGGCGTGGTGCTCGTCGCCAGGCGCAACGCGGTCAGCCAGACCTCCCCGTTGCGCAAGTTCCTGGAGGTAACGCGTCGCGGCTACGAGCTAGCAGCCCGCAGCCCGGACGATGCGTCCCAGGCCTTCATCGACTACCTGCCGGGCACGTTTCCGGAGCCCGACCTGGTGCGGAGGTCAACGCGTATGCTCGCCTCCTTTTTCGTCAACAAGGCCGGGCAGTGGGGCACGCAGGACGCCTCCAAGTGGCAGGCCTACACCCGCTGGATCCTGGAGCAGGGCATCGTCAAGGACCGCAACGACAAGGTAATCGACAGCGAGTCCGCCCTCGGCGGTCCCCTGTTCACGAACGAGCTGCTCCCGGGCGGCTGAGGCGCGCATTGGCCGGGCAGCCGCTGTTGGAGGTCCGCGACCTCAGCCTCACGTTCGGCGGCCGCCGCCCCGTCGAAGCCCTCCGCAGCGTCTCGCTAGCGGTCGAAACCGGGGCTTTCGTCTCCATCGTCGGTCCGTCCGGTTCGGGCAAGACCACGCTATTCAACGTCATCGCCGGCATTCTCGCGCCGACGTCGGGCACCGTGCTCGTCGATGGCCGCAGCGATCCGGACGAGAGGCGCCAGCGCTGCGCGTACATGTTCCAGAAGGACCTCCTCTTCCCGTGGCGGAGCGTCCTGGACAATGCCGCCCTGGGCCTGGAAGTCTCCGGCGCTTGCAGCAAGCGCGAAGCCCGGGAGCGGGCGCGGGCGCTGCTGCCGCGCTTCGGGCTGGAAGGCTTCGAGACCTACCGGCCCTCTGAGCTCTCCGGCGGCATGCGGCAGAGGGTGGCCCTCCTGCGCACGCTGCTCCTGGGGCGGCCGCTTCTTCTCCTGGACGAACCGTTTGCGTCCCTGGACGCCCTCACCCGTCGCGAACTGCAGCAGTGGCTGCGGTCAACCTGGCGCACCGGCAGCGAGGCCGCCCTCCTTGTCACCCACGACGTGCGCGAAGCCGTCCAGCTCTCCGACCGCGTCTACGTGCTGAGCCCGCGACCAGGCCGCATCGAGGCCGAGATCGAGATCCGGCGCGATGCCGGAGGCAGCCTGGACGCGCTGGAGGCGGCCCGCAGGGAGCAGGAAGTCCTGTCCGCCCTGCACATCGAGGAAGCAGCATCATGAACCCGGAGACCGGCGCGCGGTCGACTGCGCGGCCAGCGACGGATGCCGCCGGCGAAGGCGCGGCTTCGGCGCGGCCCTCGCTCGGCCGCCTTCGCCAATGGAGCGCAGCCGCAGCCGCCGGCGCCCTCCCTCCTGCTCTCCTGCTGGCGACGCTGTTCGCCGCCTGGGAGCTTTACGTGGAGCTCTCCGGCATTAGCCCCGTCACGCTCCCCGCCCCCTCCCGCGTCGCCGAGGTCGCGTACGAGAATCGCGGCGCGCTCTGGGACCACTCACTCGTCACGGTAAAGGAAGCAATCATCGGCCTCGCCGTGAGCGTGGCGATCGGCGTGGCCTTCGCCCTCCTCATCGACGCCTTCGCTCCGGCGCGACGCGCGCTGTATCCCCTGCTCGTCGGCTCGCAGACCGTGCCGATCGTGGTCATAGCGCCGCTGCTTATCCTCTGGTTCGGCTTCGAGCTGACGCCGAAGATCGTCGTCGTCACGCTGTACACTTTCTTCCCGATCACGGTCGCCTTCGCTTCTGGCCTCGCGGCAACCGACGCGGAGGCGCTCGTGTTGATGAGGACACTCGGCGCGAGCCGCATCCAGACGCTGCGGCTGCTCAGGGTCCCGCAGGCCTTGCCGTATCTCTTTGCCGGCCTGCGCATCGCCGTGACCTATGCCATAGTCGGCGCTGTCTTCGCAGAGTGGAGCGGCGCGACGCGCGGCCTCGGCATCTACGTTCTGTTGATGAAGAACTCGTTCCGCACGGACCTGGTCTTCACGGGTATCTTCCTCATCGCCCTGCTCTCGCTCCTCCTCTTCCTGCTCGTCGGGCTCGTCGAACGGCTAATGGTGCGCTGGCGGTAGAGCCCGCCGACCGGCGTCGCTCGCCTAGCAGCCCGATTGTGCGGAGTCGCGAATGCGCGAAGGAGCCGTGCGCAATCTCGAAGCCTGCGTCCGTGAGGCGGTTTTCGGGGCTTGATTTGCAGTTGTATACTGAAAGCGCCTTCCACTGACCAGTAGCAGTGGACGGCGCTCCCCGGACGGGGCCCTTCTCGTGAGGGCTCCGTCTTAATTTACGAACCGCTGCTTTGCCCGGATTCCTTGGCTCGGTCGAATTTCCTCCAATCCGAGCGGCGACTACAATCGCCCTCGTAGCCTGTTCCCGCTAGCCGAAAGAAACGAAGGAGCGACGGATGCCACGCCTGCCTGAGGTCACCGACCGTAATGCCCTGCCCGAGGACAAACGCGAGATTCACGACTACCTGGCCAAGACGCGGGGCGCGGTGCGGCCACCGTTCTCGATCATCCTCAACAATCCCGAGCTTTGCTACCGCGTGGCGCACGTCGGCAGCTTCATCCGTTTCGAGGGCTCTTTGCCGGCAAAGGTGCGCGAGCTCGCCGTGCTCACCGCCGCCCGTGAGTTCGACGTCAGCTTCGAGTGGGCCGCGCACGCGCGCATGGCCGGCGAGAACGGCATCGGCCAGGACCTGATTGACGTCATCGGCCATAAGCGGCCGCTCCGCGGCCTCAGCACCGACGACGCCTTGCCGATCGAATTCGCCCGCCAAGTCCTGCGCGAACACCGCATCGCCGATGACCTCTTCGCTGAGGCCCACAAGCGATACGGCAACGCCGGCGTCGTCGAGCTGCTGGGGACCGTTGGCTACTACGCGATGCTGGGCTGTCTGCTCAACGGCCTCGAGATCGAGCCGCCTCCGGACGCGATCAAGCTGCCTTAGGGACCGCATGCCGGAGAAGCGGCAGACGGGCAGCCATCTGTGCGTCTGCCCGTTTGCCCGTAGAATAGCCTCACCCAACGACGTTGCTCCGAGGAGGAAACGATGAAAGTCAGCCAGGCGATCGCGGAGGTCCTGAAACGCGAGGGCGTGGAGTACCTGTTCGGGTATCCGCTCAACCCGCTGATCGAGGCGGCCGCCGAAGCCAACATCCGCCCGATCATCGTCCGCCAGGAGCGAACCGGCGTGCACATGGCAGACGCTTTCAGCCGCATGACGTCCGGCAAGCGCGTCGGCGTCTTCTGCATGCAAAACGGGCCGGGCGTGGAGAACTCCTTCGGCGCCGTCGCTCAGGCCTACTCAGAAGCCGTCCCGCTCGTCGTCGTCCCTGGCGCGCCCGCGCGCAGCCTCAGCTGGGTGCCGCCTGCCTTCAACGCGGTCCTCAACTACCAGCACGTGACCAAGTGGGCGGAGCAGGTAACGACGCCGGCAATGGCCGTCGACGCCATGCGCCGCGCTTTCACGCAGGCTCGCAACGGCCGGCCCGGCCCGGTCCTGGTGGAAATCCCCGCCGACATCTGGAACGAGGAGGTCCCCGAGCCCTTCCACTACACGGCGGCAGCCCGCGCCCGCTCCGTCCCCGATTCGCAATCGATCGACGCGGCGGCGAGAGTCCTGGTCGAGGCCCAGCGGCCAGTGATCTATGCCGGGCAGGGCGTCCACTACGCCGAGGCCTGGGAGGAACTGAAGCAGCTGGCGGAGCTTCTCGAGGCGCCCGTCACGACCAGCCTGGAGGGCAAGAGCGCGTTCCCGGAGACGCACCCTCTCTCCCTCGGGTCGGGCGGCGTTTCCATGCCGGCCTCCGTCTACCAGCACGTTCAGGACGCTGACGTCATCTTCGGCGTGGGCGCCAGCTTCACGTCCACGGGCTTCGGCATCCGCTTCCCCGTCGATGGCAAGACCTTCATTCACAACACAGTCGATGCCGTGGACATCAACAAGAACATCCCAACCGAGCACGCCCTCATCGGCGACGCCAAGCTGACGCTCGCCGCGCTCATCGAGGCCGTCGGCGAGCGGCTCGGCGGCAAACCCCGCGGCCGCTGGGAGGAGGTGGTCACTCGCATCAAGTCGCAGAAGGACCCCTGGCTGCAGGAATGGATGCCGCACCTCACTTCCGACCAGACGCCGCTCGACTCCTACCGCGTGATCTGGGACCTGATGCACACGGTCGACGTCGCCAATACGATCATCACCCACGACGCCGGTAGCCCCCGCGACGAGCTATCGCCTTTCTGGCAGCCGGTGACGCCGCTCAGCTACATCGGTTGGGGGAAGAGCACGCAGCTCGGCTACGGCCTCGGGCTGGCCATGGGCGCCAAGATGGCGAATCCGGACAAGCTCTGCATCAACGTGTGGGGTGACGCCGCCATCGGGATGACGGGTATGGACTTCGAAACCGCCGTGCGCGAACGAATCCCCATCCTCTCGATCCTCATGAACAACTTCTCGATGGCCATGGAGATCCCCGCCATGCGCCTCTCCGACGCCAAGTTCCACACGACCGACATCTCCGGCAACTACGCCGATTTCGCCCGCGCCCTCGGCGGCTATGGCGAACGCGTTACCGAGCCCAGCGAGATCGTCCCGGCGATCAAGCGGGGCATCGCGGCGACGCTGGAGGGCAAGCCGGCCATGCTGGAGTTCATCACGACGAAGGAGAAGGCGTACTCCACGTTCGGCCGCAGGTGAGCCGGCTGGTTCTGCGTGACAACCAGCGCGCGGGACAATCCTGCGGCAAAGCCGGCCGCGCCGTCGCCGGTCCCGAGGCCCGTCCCCCGCGACGTCGGCCGCGTTCGTTCCGCGGACCAGACGTCGACGGGCGACCTTAGCTCACTCTTTCGCCAGGTGGGCTTAGCCCGCGGCGCGGTGGCGGTCGATGGCCGCCAGCAACCGGTAGACGGTCTCCAGCGCGGGGGTTGGGATGCCTAGCTCCGCTGCCTTGCGCACGGCGTAACCGAACGTCTCCTCCACCTCCAACCGCCGGCCGCGGAGCGCGTCTTGAAGCGCCGACATCCGGTGCTGGAGGACACCCTGCGCCTCCATCGCCGCCCCAGAGCGCCGGAATGACTCGATCGCCGCCTCCGGGGACGATTGCGTGGCCGTGCGCGGGATAATCAGCCCGCCCAGATCTGCCAACGGCACCCGCAACGCCTCGGCGATGCGGGCTGCCTCGCGCGTGAGCGCGACCTGCAGCCGCGACAGGTCCTCATCCTGGAGAAGCTGGTGCGTGTAGAGACGGCTGAGCACCGCCACCGCCGTCAGCCCCAGCCATGAGACGTATTTCGACCATTCGACGCACAGGATGCGGTCCGACGCGAACGTCCGCACGCCGGCGGCCTCGATCATTGCCGCGATTTGTTCGACTCGCTGCGAGCGGCCTTCGGGAAGCTCGCCGATGTAGAGGCCCTCGTTACGACTGAAGAGGACCGTCCCGTCCTCCAGGACTTCGCCGCTGTAGTTGGCGATGCAGCCCAGCGTGTGTTCCGCGCCGAAGACCTTCGCCAGCTGCTCGTCCTTGACGACGCCGTTCTGGACGGAGAACGCTGCCGCCGCCTTGAGGCCGCGAACGCCCTCGAGCGCCGCCGCGGTGTCATAAGTCTTGGCGGTCAGGACGAAGACGTCGCAGCTGTCGAGAGCGCGGACATCCTCCACGATCCGGACGCGGACGCGGAAGTCCGCTAGTCCCTTCAAACGGATGCCGCTCTCGGCGACAAGGCGCGCCCGCGGCCCCCGCGCGATCAGCGTCACGTCTTCGCCAGCGCGCCCGAGATGCGCGGCGAGGATGGAGCCCAAGGCTCCCGCGCCGAGGACTACGACGCGCAGCCTGCCTTCCGCGCCCAAGCTGCCCACGCCGGTCACTGGGCCGGCGCCGTGCCTTTGACTTTCACGGGCTTGCCTCCATCTCAGTCAAGATTCTAGCCCGGCAACGGCGTGGGCTCCCGAACTGGAACGGGACAGGCAGGAGTATGCTTGCACCATGCCCTCGAGGCTGTCTCAGCCGGTCGTCTGCCCCGTCCTGGTGGGCCGGGAGGACGCCCTCGCCGACCTCCGCGATTTTCTCGGCGTCGCGCGTAGTAGCGGCCGCGTCGCGTTGGTATCGGGCGAGGCGG
>DATMBD010000083.1:0-3017 GCA_035559355.1 Dehalococcoidia bacterium | reverse complement strand
TGGATTCTAATCCGAGCCAGCAGCCCGAGAGCCGGCCCGCAGCGCCAGCCCAGGCCACGCGAGGCGTGCTAGTCTCTTCGCCCACCCAGGCGAGATCCGTGGCGCGAAGCTTGAAAGCCTTCAGTTTCCGGCCTTGTTCCCAGCTGCCCTCGCATTCACGTATCGACTCCGGCTTGCCGGTCACATGGTCGCCGTCGGTGCCGATGGGCGGTCCTTTCGGGCCCTTTGGGCTCTTGAGCAGCTTTCCGCAGCGCGCCTAAGTTAGGGCTGCGAAGCGGAGCCGTGGCGCAGAAGGTTTCAAACCTCGTCTGAGGGGGAGCGTCTTCGAGGGAGGTCTGCACAAGTGGGGTACGCACGAGGGGATGGGCTGGTGGATGCTCATCGGCTCACTGTGGTTCGTAGCATTCTGGGGGACGATCATCTACCTGATAATTTGGGCAATTAATCGAATAGGAGAGCGGCGCACGGATGAGACGCCCCTGGAGATCCTTCGCCGGCGCTACGCTCGCGGCGAAATAAGCGAAGAGCAATTCGAGAAGATGCGGCGTGACCTTGGCGGATGACAGGCCACGACGGCCGCCACGCGCACCAGCGCGATAGGGCCTCCTTTGGCGTTCACGCCGCGGCGCGGCTTTCGCTGAGCAATTCGCCCTGCCCAGCTCTCCGATCCGGCCTGAGGCCTCGGCATTCAAGGAGCTGCGATCGTCGTAGGCCGCCGCTTGCCGTTACGCCGAAGCAGAGAGGGCCGACTCGATTGCCCCCACCGTCGCGTCGATATCCGCATCGCTGTGGGCGGCAGAGACGAAAGCGGCCTCGAACTGCGAAGGCGGGAAGTAGACGCCCGCGTCCAGGAGGGCGTGGAAGAAGCGAGCGAAGCGCTGGGTGTCTGCTTTGCGGGCGGACGCGTAGTCGGTGACCGGCGTGGGCGTGAAGAAAACCGTCAGCATGGAACCAACGGCGTTCAGCGTCGCCGGGACCTCGAGACGCGCCACGGCGGCCTTGATGCCGCGAGCCAGGCGCTCAGCCTTCGCCTCGATCTCCTCATAGAAGCCGGGCCTGGAGAGCTCTCGCAGCGTGGCGATCCCCGCCGCCATCGCCAGGGGGTTGCCGGAGAGCGTCCCCGCCTGGTACATCGGCCCCAAAGGCGCCACCATCTCCATGATCTCGCGGCGGCCACCGTAGGCTCCCACCGGCATGCCGCCGCCGACCACCTTGCCGAGACACGTAAGGTCCGGCATCACGCCGCACATCGCCTGGTAGCCCCCAAGGCCTACGCGAAAGCCGGTGATCACTTCGTCGAAGACCAGAAGGGCGCCGCTGTCGCTGCAGAGAACGCGCAAAAGCTCCAGAAAGCCGGGAGCGGGCGGCACGACGCCCATGTTCGCGGCAAGGGGTTCCACGATGACGCAGGCGATCTGGTTGCCCCAACGCTGGAAGAGCCCCTGGACGGCCTCGAAGTCGTTGTATGGAGCGACGAGCGTCTCGGCGGCGTAGCTGGCCGGGACGCCGGCGCTATCCGGCAGGGCTAGAGTGGCGACGCCGGAGCCGGCCTGCACCAGAAGCCCATCGGCGTGGCCGTGGTAGCAACCCTCGAACTTCACCACCTTGCTCCGGCCCGTGTACGCGCGGGCGAGGCGAATGGCGCTCATCGTCGCCTCGGTGCCGGAGCTGACGAAGCGGACCATTTCGATCGACGGCACGCTTTCGCACACCAGGCGCGCCAGCTCCACCTCCCGCTCGGTGGCGGCGCCGAAACTGAGCCCGTCCTTGGCCGCCGCCTGCACGGCTTCGACGACCGCCGGGTGGGCGTGGCCCAGGATCAGCGGCCCCCAGGAGGCGCAGTAGTCGACGTACTCGTTGCCATCCACGTCCCGAATCCGCGAGCCCGCTCCTGACGCGACGACGACCGCGTCGCCGCCGACGGCGCGGAAGGAGCGCACGGGGCTGTTGACGCCGCCGGGCAGATAGCGCCGTCCTTCCTCGAAGACCCTTCGCGAACGCTCGGTGCGCCGCGTCATTGCAGGCCCAGCACTGCGAGCAGCTCGGCGAGGGAATCGACTTCGAAATCGGGTTCCAGGAGCTCCCGACCACTGCTGCTCCACTCCGTGCTCCGGGGCCCACCCCTGCCGCGATTGACCCAGGCCGCCTTGAGCCCCGCGTGTTTGGCGCCGGTCACGTCCGCGAGGCGGCTGTCGCCGACGTAGAGGACCTTCTCCGGCGGCAGCGCCATCTCCTCGCAGAGACGCCGGAAGATGGCCAGGTGCGGCTTGTAGGCGCGCGCCCGCTCCGACGTGACGACGATCGGGAATTCGAGACCGTTGCGTTCCAGGCACGGGTAGAGGAAGTCGTCGTCCGCGTTAGATAACAGGGCAACCGGCAGCTTTCGGCGGATCGCCTCCACGGTTCGACGGCTATCGGGGAAGGCGGCGCCCTGGGAGATGAGCTCCCGAAGGCGCTCGTGGGCGGCAGCCGCGTCGCCCTGAAGGCCCAGCTCTTCGAAGCAGAGCGCGAAGTGCTCCGTCCACTCCTCACGGTAGGGCCGGAAGGGCGGCACCGGCCCCTCCAGGGGCCGCGCCCGCGCCGGCTGCGGGCGGTGGTGCTCCGGATGGCCGGGCACGGCCTCGGCGGCGCTGAGTGCAGCAGGCCGGTTGACGACGGCCGTTGCCTCGTCGCCGCGCGCGAAGCCCATGCCGTACGCGGACGAGGACGTGCCGTCGCGCGCCAGGCGCCGCCATACCTCCATCCACTTCTCGTAAAAGGCTTCGCCGCTCACCGGCAACCCCTGCTCAGCGCAGATAACGCCGTAGGCGCGGGCGAACGCCTCGTCGCCGAAGTCGATGAGCGTGCCGAAGCAATCGAACGCGACGCCTTCGATGTCGGGGATCACACGAGTAGCTTAGCGTGACCGCCGCCGAGGGAGAACTCGGCCGCCCCAGCTACTCCCCGTCGAGGTCGAACAGCTCGCGCAGCGCTTCGACGTGGCGCTCGCTGCCGCGCTCGCGCAGGCGCACGACGGG
>DATMBD010000082.1:0-3487 GCA_035559355.1 Dehalococcoidia bacterium | reverse complement strand
ACTGGATGTTGAACGTGACCGTGTGTGGTACAGCCGTGCGGTTGCGCCACGTCACGGTCCCGCCGACTGGGATGTTGATCCGCTGTGGCACGAAGTACATCAGGTCAACCTGTCCGACAGAAGCAGGGTTGACGACCTCGTTGGCCGGCGCCTGGGTCGAGTTGACCGACGTCCTGCCCGCGGCGATGCCCTCAGTCAGCATCTGGGCCGCACGGGCGTCGAGTTGCGCCTGCGATTCGACCTGAACGCTGTCCGGCACGACGAACACGTTGACGATCATGCCGGGGTGGAGGACGCAGTAGAACTGGAACGCTCCCTGGTTAGGGAAGGTCAGGGAGAACGACTGTCCCTTCGCCAGGATGCCGGAGTTGGTGTACTTCGTTGCGTCGAAAGCCGTCTGCTGCGTCGGAGCCGCGACCACCGGGTTGATGTCGCCGCCGGCGATCAGGGGCGGCTTAGCCTGATTGGCTGGGACGAAGGTAACGGTGTGGATTTCCTCGTATGGGTTTGTCCACTGAATCGTGTCGCCGGCGTGGATGCGGATCTGGTCCGGCCTGAAAGCCTCCACGGCGATGCCGCCGGCCGGCGAGGCTTCACCGCCGCCCGCGAAAGCCTTGTAGGTTGTCGCGGCCTTCGCTACCGGTCCCGCGCCGGCGAACACCGCCGCGCTGCCCGCCGCGAGCGCAAGCAGCAGAGCGGCTGCCGCCTTCAGGCGGAAACGAGCCACCAGGTTACGCATTGTTATCTCCTTGAACTAAGAAGCCGAGGGCGATGCTGGGATACTAGCACGAAGCGCTGCCGGGCGTAATCCCAGATTTCGGGGGTTTCAACCCCGGCCTGTGTCAGGCGAACTGCAACTTCGGCGCCCGCGTGAAGCTTACGTAGCGACCTTCCTTGAGGTAGCCCATGTCCTCGATGCGCACGCCACCCCAGCCCGGGAGATAAATGCCGGGCTCGATCGTGACCACCATCCCGTCCTCGAGGACGTCCTCGGACGTCTGGGCCAGGCGCGGTAACTCGTGCACCTGAAGGCCGACGCCGTGACCGAGACCGTGGCCGAAGCTTTCGCCGTATCCGGCCTCCTCGATTACCTTGTGGGCGAGCATGTGGGCCTCCCTGCCGGTCATGCCCGTGCGCACCAGCTCCTCAGCCGTCAACTGGGCGGCAAGGACGATGTCGTAGATCTTCCTGAACTTCTCGTCCGGCTTGCCGACCACGATCGTGCGTGTGAGGTCGGACATGTAGCCGTCCAGGTTGACGCCCATGTCGATAACGACACCGTCGCCCTCCTGGATAACGTGATCGCGCGGTTGGGCGTGGGGCATGGCGCCCCAGGGGCCAGCGGCGACAATCGTCGGGAAGGACAAGCCGGCGGCGCCGTGCTCCCGCGCGTACTTCTCGATCTCCCAGGCGACCTGCTGTTCGGTCCAGCCCGGCTCGATGCGTTCTGCTACGTGTTGGAAGGCGGCGTCACCGAGAGCGACGGCGCGCTGCAGGGCATCCAACTCCTCGGCGTCTTTGACTGCCCGTAGCGACTCTACGAGGTTCTCAGTGGCAGCGAGCTTGGGCCTGTCGGTCTCGGGCAGGGAGGCGACAGCGTCGCGAAGGGCGACGAACGTGGCATAGGTAATGCCCGCGGCTTCGAATCCCAGGCGCTTGCCCCCAAGGCGCGCTTCGCCCAGGAGCTGCGGCAGCCAGGTCTTCATGCCGCCCACGGCTTTGAACAGCGTGCACTCGGGCGCCTCCCGCTGAGCCTGGTCGTAGTAGCGAAAATCGACGGCGATGTAGGCGGCGTCGAGGGTGATGAGCAAGTGGCCCATGGAGCCGGTGAAGCCGGAGAGGTAGCGGCGGTTGGCGCCGATGGTGTGGTGGATGTCCTCCGCTGGCGCGCTCACGAAGAGGGCCGCCAGATCCTGTTCGGCCAGCTTCTCGCGCAGCCTGGCGATCCGTTCCGTTTTGCTCATTCCTTGCCGTCCTCCTTCGCAGCCGCGACGAGCCACTCCAGGGCGTATATGTAGCCGCGCCAGCCCAGCCCGGCGATCATGCCGGCGCAGACGCCGGCAAGCATGGACGTGTGGCGGAAGCTCTCCCGCGCGTAGACGTTGGAGAGGTGGACCTCCACTGCCCGCAGGCCGCTCCCGGCGATCGCGTCCCTCAAGGCGATGCTGGTATGCGTGTAACCGCCGGCGTTGATGATCAGGCCTTCGGCCTCGGACTGGTGCTTCTGGATGAAGTCGATCATCGCGCCTTCGCTGTTGTCCTGGTGGGCGACGATCTCGGCTCCGAGTTCGGCGGCGCGTTTCTCAACTCGCGACAAGATTTCGGCCAACGTGTCGCGGCCGTAAATTTGCGGCTCGCGGCTGCCGAGTAGGTTGAGGTTGGGCCCGTTGAGCAGGAGTATGCGCACCTCACGCTAATCTTAGCAGCCGCCTCTGCTCGGAGCTTCCCCGACGAAAACCTCGGCTGTCGGCCGCAAGCCGCCCAGCCGGCCGGCAGCGAGTGCGCGTCCCGAGAGTCTACTTGCGCGGCGCGCCGGGCCCGGCGTTTGCCTTGACCCCCATAGGGGCCTCTGATACCTTCGATGAGTCCCAAAATGGCTGATAACGTCTTCGAAGGCTATCAGTCAGGCCACGTCAACGTGGAACGCAGCGCCGTGCGCAGCCTCAACGCTACGACGGCGAACGTTGGCCAGTCCGCGGTCCAGCGGCTGACCGCCGAGGCGGTCACCGCCGAAAGCTCCGCTTTCGGCATGGTCAACGCCTCGACCGCCGAGCTGAAACAGAGCGGGGCCGCGGTCGTGGCCGGTGACTACGTAAAGGTAGAAGAAAGCAGAGTCTTCTTCCTCGTCGCGCCTCGTGTCAGCGGGAACGTCAACGCGGTGCTGACGCTGCCGGCAGCCTTCGCCTTCGGCGCGGGGTTCTTCCTCGCGCGGCGCCTGCTATTGGCCGTTGCCGGCCGGAAGCGCTGAACCAGGAGTACCGGGGGTTCGGACAATGGCTCGCAAAGAGCTCGTCGTAGAAACGCGCAAAGTCATCGGCAAGAAGGTCGCCCGTCTGCGGCGGGAGGGTCTGCTGCCGGCGAACGTTTACGGCCACGGCGTCCCGTCGGTCGCCCTGCAGTTGGACGCGGAGGCTTTCGAGAAGACGCTGCGGGCTTCGGCCGCGAACGAGGTCATGGACCTGAAGATCAGCGGCGAGCGGAATCCGCGTCCCGTGGTGATCCAGCACGTCCAGCGCCATCCCCTCACGAGCGCCATCCTGCACGCCGATTTCTATCAGGTCTCCCTGCGGGAAAAGATGCGGGCGGAGGTGCCGCTAATAGTTGTCGGCTCCTCGGAGGCCGTCGACACCTACAACGGCGTCCTGCTCATGTCGTTGGAGACCCTGCATGTTGAGGCGCTGCCGCTGGACCTTCCGCCCCACATCGAGGTGGATATAACGCCCCTCAAAGAGCTGGAATCCAGCCTGCACGTGCGTGACATCCCGGT
>DATMBD010000081.1:0-6912 GCA_035559355.1 Dehalococcoidia bacterium | reverse complement strand
GTCACCAAAATTCAGCCGGGCCGGGTGGCCGCTCCCCCTGCCGAAGTCCCGGTAGGCATCGCGAGCGATTCGGGCCTGCTCCGCCGTGAAAGGCTCGATTACCATACCGGAGAGCTCGATGAGTTCGTCCAGCCGGCGGCTGGCTATGGGATCGCCGCTGGCATCGATGACGATTGCAGCTTCGAGGTAGTTGCCTGCCGAAATCCTGCGTACGTCAGCCTCCTCGATCGCGTTTGCGCAGCTTTCGGCGTCCGGCTCGTTCCTGAGGATGGCAAGGAGGGCCGAGGTGTCGATAATCATCGCCGCGGCAGCCCGCGGTCATCGTACAGGAACTCGGCGTGGTCAATGGAGCGGTATGGCTCTCGCAGGCGGGCAGCGCAGTCCCGCCCGATTTCGAGAATTCGCTCCGAAAGCCTCTTACCGCGCCGTTGGCGAATGCTCTCCAGGCGTTCCTGAATGGCGACGGCGACGGCCCTGGTGATGCTCTCGCCAGTCAGGCTGGCCAGTTCGCGAGCGAGCCTGTGAGCTTCGGGGTCCTTGATGTTGAGGCTCATGCCTTCTTTCCACCTCCCTTGTCTCCCATTCTACCTCGCCTGCCGCTGTGGGAAGCGAGACCACTCCATCTCGGGGCGCGGACTGGACTCGCGCAGAACGGCGTCAGGTGCGAATCGGAGGCGGCATCCGCCTCCGACGTCGCGCGCGTTCCGGGCCCGAGACTAATTGTTGATGCCGTCCAGGCGCAGGGAGAGGATGCGCGAGGTGTTGTCCGCCCCCATGGAGACGCCGTAGATCGAGTCCGCGGCTTCGATGGTGCGCGGGTTGTGGGTGATGATGATGAACTGCGTTTTCTTCTCCAACGCCCGCAGCGCCTCCACGAAGCGCCCCACGTTCGTCTCGTCCAGGGCTGCGTCTACTTCGTCCAGGACGCAGATCGGCGAGGGGTGCGCTTCCAGCAAGGAGAGCAGCAGCGCCAGCGACGTCAGCGCCCGCTCGCCGCCCGAGAGCATCGAGAGCTGGCTGACGCGCTTGCCGGGCGGCTGGGCGACGATGTCGATGCCGGTGTTGGCGTAGTCGTCAGGCTGGGTGAGGATCAGCTGCGCCTTGCCGCCACCGAAGAACGCCTCGAAGTAACGCTGGAATTCCTTGTCAACGACGGCGAACGTCCCCTTGAGGCGTTCGCGGATGTTCGACTCCAGTTCGTCGATGGCGCCGAGAAGGGTCTGCTCCGAGCCCTGCAGGTCGTCGACTTGGCCCTGGAGGAAGTCGAAGCGCTCCTTGCTCTCGCCGTAGTCTGCCTGGGCTTGCTCGTTCACGGGCCCCAGGCTCCTGATCTGCTGGCGAAGGGCCACGATCCGCTCTCGCAGCGCTTCGACGGTCACCTCGGCCGCGCCGCGGATCGGCGGCATGTGACCTTGCTGCTCCAGCACGGTCGCCGCGCCATCGATGCGGACGATGCGGCTGCCCTCCGGCCGGAAGCCTTCGCCGGCCATCGTCTGGCGCAAGGCCTCGATCTCGTCGGCGTGGAGCTTCACGGCAGCCTCAGCCTCAAGGTGGGCGCGCTCAGCTTCGAGGAGGGCTGCGCGCGCGGCGGAGAGCTGCTCGCGCATGGCGCGCTCGCGGCTGACGAGGTGGGTGAGCTCGCCCTCGGCAGGCCCGGTCTCAGCCTGGAGGGTCGCCAATTCCTGGCGCATAGCGGCCAGCCGGGAGGCGGCTTCTTGGCCTTCCTCTCCGAGCCTTGCAGCCTCGGCCTCCATCGCCGCCAGGGATTCCTCGCGCGTCTGGATCCGTTGCTCGACGCGGGCCAGAGTCGATTGCAGCAGATCCAGCTGGCGGGCGACCGAACGCGCCTCGCCCTCGAGGTCGGCGCAGGCGGCGGCAGCTTCCGAAAGCGCGTCCACGGCTTCGTTGCGCCGCTGGCTGAGGAGCGCGAAGGCTTCGCGGTCGCGCTCCAAGGCGGCAGCCAGCCTGTCCGCCTCGGCGGCGTGGCGTTCTCGTTCCGCGACCAGCTGGCTGCGGCGCGCCTCCCAGTCCTGGGGACCGCTGCCGAGGCCCTGGTCAGACCAGAGGACGCGGGCTTCGCCGCGCAGCATGAGCATGCGGCCGCGGTTCTCCAGGAGGGCGCCCTGCCGCAGCGAGCGCTCCTCGCGCAGGCCGTGCAGCTGCGGCTCCAGGCGCTGCAGGGACTCGGTGACGCCGTCCAGCGTCTCCCGCTCTCGCGTCAGCAGGGCTTCGACTTCCCGCTTGCGGGCCTCCAGCTGCCTGATTTGCTCCGGCAGTTCCTCCAGTTCCCGCTGCCGGCTGAAGGACTCGACGGCGGCCCGGCTGACGCCCCCCGCGAGGGCGCCGTTCGGTCGCAGAAGCACGCCATCCATGGTGACGACTGACCCGAGGCCCCGGCGCAGGACCTGCTGGGCCAGCGAGAGGGTCTCGACGACGATGACCCGGCCGAGGAGCATGTCGACGAGCGGCCGGAAGCGGTTGTCGCAGCGGACGAGGCGCGCGGCGACGCCGATGACCCCCTTCTCGCGCAGGAGGTTCAAGGGCGGGGTCGTGCGGACCGTGTCCAGCGGGTAGATGATCGCCCGTCCCGCTTCGTTCTCCTCGAGCATCTCGATGGCGGTCAGAGCGGCCGAGAGGTTGTCGAAGACGAGGGCCTGGACGTTTTCCGCCAGGGCGGCCTCGATGGCCCGCTCGAGGCCAGGCGGGACGCGGACGATGTCTTGCACCAGCCCCAGGAGGCCCTCCACGGCCTCCCGGCGACGCGAGTCGTCGCCCTCCCCGAGGAGAAATCTGACGCCCGCTTCCATGCCTTCCTGGGCGCTCTGCAGGCCCTGCAACACCGCTTCCCGCGCCCGCATCTGGCCGAGCTCGCTTTCGACCTGCAATGCCTCGCGCTCGAGGCGGAGGAGGGAGGCGCGGCTGCTTTCCAACATTGCGGCGAGGCCGCGGCGCTCCCGCTCGGCGTCCTCGACTTCGCGGTCGAGTGCGGCCAGGCGGGCACGGTGCTCAGCGAACTCGCGTCCCACTGCAGCCAGTTTCTTGATCAGCTCCCGTTTGCGGGCGGAGAGCCTGGAGCCTTCGCCGCGGACGCGGCTCTCTTCCTCGGCGAGGCGGGCAAGGGCGGCCTCGGCCTCGGCGGCGCCGCGCCGGGCGCGTTCGAGCCCCTCCTCCGTCTCCGCCATGCGGCGGCGCAGCGCCGCGTGCTCCTGCTCCAGGCCGTTCATTTCTTCTCGGCGCGTGGCGATGAGCCCCTTGGCGGCTTCGATTTCCGGAGCCACGTTCGCGTGGCGCGATTGCGCTTCCGCCAGAGAGCGCTGGAGGTCGGCCCGCTCATCGCGCAGCGAAGCCAGCTCGGCCTCGATCTCGGCGCGGCGGCGGGCGTCGGCGCGCGCGCGCTCCTCATCGAAGGCCAGGCGCTGCTCCAGGGCGTGGACTTCGTCGGCGAGCGCCCTCTGTCGGCTACGCCGGTCCGCCAACTCCTTTTCGCGTTCCTCCACGGCTGTAGTGAGGGCCGCCAGGCCTTCTTCGCAGGCGCGGACCTCTTCGCGGGCCACGACGAGCGCCTGTTGCCTCTGGTCCAGCGCCGCACTCGAGGCCGTCAGCGTTTCGTGCGCTTCCTGCCAGAGGCGGCTGTAGAGCTCGCGCATCGTCTCGGCTAGTTCGGCAGACAGGCGGCTGTGCTCTGCGGCTCGGGAAGCCTGGCGTTCCAGTTGCTTCAGCCGGGGCCCGATCTCGTCCAGAAGCAGATTGACTCGCTCCAGGTTCTCGCGCGTCGCGGCCAGGCGGTCCCGGGCCTCATCCAGGCGGGCGCGCAGGAGGCGGACGTCAGCAGCCTCCTCAAGGAGGCGGCGTCGCTCCTCCGGCCGCATGAGCAAGACCTCCTCCACCAAGCCTTGGCCCATGAAGGCGTAGCTGTTCTGGCCAACGTGCGCGCGGAGGAAGAGGTCCAAGACGTCACGCAGGCGAACCTTAGCTTTGTTGATCAGGTACTCGCTCTCGCCGTTGCGGTAGGCGCGCCGGCTGACGACGACCTCGCTGTAATCGAGGGGCAGCCAGCCGTCGGCGTTGTCGAGGGTCATGGAGACTTCGGCCATGCCGACGGCCGCCTTCTGGCTCGAGCCTGAGAAGATGACGTCCTCCAGGCGGCGTGCCCTCAGGCTGCGGGTGGCTTGCTCGCCGAGCACCCACCGGATCGACTCGGCGACGTTGCTCTTGCCGGACCCATTGGGGCCGACGATGGCGGTGATACCGGGACCGAACTCGAAAAGAGTTCGCGAATGGAAGCTCTTGAACCCCTGCAGCTCCAGGCGCTTGAGATACATGGCTAGTCCGGTTCCTCCCCCTCGCCCTCCTGTAAGAGGAGCGCGAGGGCGCTGGCCGCCGCTTGGCGCTCGGCTTCCTGCTTGCTGAAGCCGGTGCCTCGGCCCAGGACGCGGCCGTGGACCTGCACCTCGACCGTGAATTGCTTGCGGTGCTCCGGGCCCTCTTCACGCACGGTCTTGTAGGCGGGAGCTCGCTGCCAGCGGGCCTGCACCACCTCCTGAAGCCGGGATTTGGGGTCGATGGGCGTCGGGCGGCCCCTGAGATCGAACTCGGAGCCGATGGCGGCGAAGATGAACCGGCGCGCGGCCGTGAGACCCCGGTCGATGGCGATGGCGCCGACGACGGCCTCGAAGAGGCTGGCGAGGTTCGCGGCCCGTTGCCGGCCGCCGGCGGCCTCTTCCCCGCGGCCGAGGAGGAGGAAGTCTCCCAGACCCAGGCTGCGGGCGAAGCTGGCGAGGCTATCGCGCCTTACGAGATAGCCGCGCCATTCCGTGAGGTCGCCTTCGTCGCACTGCGGGCACTCCCGGAAGAGGCGCTCCGCCACTACGTAGCTGAGAACGGCATCGCCGAGGAACTCCAGGCGCTCGTTCGACTCCAGTCCAGGCGAAGGATACTCGTTGAGATAGGAGCGGTGGACAAACGCCTGGTGAAGCACTTCTGGGCGCCGAAACTTCACTCCGATACGTTCCTCCACCTGGGCGACGAAAGCCGGGACGGGCACTAGGACCTGCTCCCGAGGCGGGGCGCGCATCGCTCGTACGGGCCATCCTCTCGGAGCGATCCCTGGATGGAAAACGATGGCAAAAGGCCAGGGCCGATACCTCCCGGCAAGGAGGGCACCTCTCTTGGAAGGTGGTAGCCTGAAGCTGGCGCTGGGCGCGGCCAACCTCCTGATCCGGCGCGATCATAGGGGCGTATCAGTAACGTGTCAAGGTAAATACAGTTTAGGGATTAGGCGTTTGAACAATACGACGGCCTCTCCAGACCTCGTTTCGCGGCTGAGGGCAGGCCTCAGCGGCCTCGAACTAGTCCTCCTGGAGGCGTGCGAGGCAGCCGCCCGGACGAGGGCGCAGCGTCTGTACCTCGTCGGCGGGCCCGTCCGCGACCTCCTCCTCGGGCTCCCCGCCCTCGACCTCGACCTCGCGTTGGAAGGGGAGGTGAAAGCTATCGCCGAGGAGGCGGCGTCGCGGACGCGGGCACGGCTCGTCCTACATCCCCGATTCGGCACCGCGAAGCTCTCACTCGCAGACGTCCGCGTCGATCTGGCGGGGACGCGCCGGGAGACCTACGCCCACCCGGGCGCGCTGCCTGCCGTCGAACCTGCGTCCCTGGCCGAGGACCTCGCCCGCAGAGACTTCAGCATCAACGCGATGGCCCTTTGCCTGGTCCCGGAGGCCGGCGTCTTGATCGACCCCTATAAAGGAGAGGCGGACCTCCGCAACGGCCTCGTCAGGGTGCTGCACGCGCAGAGCTTTCAGGATGACCCCACGCGGATGCTGCGCGCCTGTCGCTACGCAGCCCGTTTCGGGTTCAAGGTCCAGCGCGAGACGGAATCGCTGCTTCGCCGCGACCTCCAGTTTCTGAAGGCAGTGAGCGGGCCACGGCTACGCCGCGAACTCGCCCTGCTCTTCGAAGAAGATCGCGCGGTCGAGGGCCTGGAACTGGCCGCGCGTTTTGGCGTATTGGGGGCCATACATCCGTCCTTGCGGCTCCATCCCGAAACGGCGGGACGGCTTCGGGCGGCGCTGGCCGGGCCGCGCCAGGCCTCGCGCGAGGAGACTTGCTTCTGCGTGCTCGCCGACCCCCGTGACGAGGCAGCAGCCACCTCCGTCAGCAGGTGGCTCCACCTCCATGGCCGCGTCGAGCGGGCGTTGCGAGACCTGGTGCGCCTGCGCGGGGCTTCGTCTAAGCTAGCGGCAGCCGCACCCGTTGACGCCTTCGAGCTTCTGGACGGGCTAGCGCCGTCAGCCGTCTGGGCGTTCTCCATCCTGGAAGCCGGGCCAGCAGCCGATGCGTGCCGCGCCTACCTCACCCGGTGGCGCCACGTGAGGCCTCACCTCTCCGGAGACGACCTTCTGGCGCTGGGACTGGAACAAGGCGTTGCGATAGGAGAGATGCTCGCGCGGCTGCGCCGGGCCAGGCTTAGGATGCCGGAATTGACGCGCGAGCAGGAAATCGATCTCGTGCGGGCGGCGATGTCGGCAGAGAGGCGGTGAGCGGTGCCCTCCAGGCGAAGGCGACGTCGGGACGAGCAGGAGGTGGAGTTCGACTTCTTCACCTTCCCGGTGCTGTTCTCGTTTGCGGCCGGGGCGCTCGTGGGAATTTTGCTGTTGCCGTTGCTCGGCGGCTACGCCTTTCTGCTGGCGCTCTTCGGCACCTCGTTCGGCGTTTTCCACCTCATAAGCAGCTGGGCGCGCAAGCGCTTCGCTGAGCGGCGCCGCGAGCGCGAGGAGGAGGCGGAACGCGAGCGCCGGGCGCTAGCGGCGCGCTCGGCCGCGGCGACGGACAACGAGCGGGGCTCGGCGCGGCGCAGACGGCAGCGCCGGGCGTAGCGGCTCCCCGGATAACGGCCCTTCCCTGCCGCGAGCA
>DATMBD010000080.1:0-5049 GCA_035559355.1 Dehalococcoidia bacterium | reverse complement strand
GCGGAGCCATCGGCGCGGCCGTTGCCGAAGAGGTAGACGTACTTCGCCGCCGTCTGCGACGCGGTGGGACTTTGTGCTGTCGTCATCGTCAGGGCCTCGCGAGGAAGTGAACCGGCGCTCCCGGGCCGGAGCGCCTCGACTGCTCGCTTCGATTATACTCGGCGGCGGCCGAGCACTCGGATTGGAAGCTGGGGCCAAAGGCCGCTGACGAAGGCGCTGGTCTATACTCGGGGAAACAGCGGGCGCGCAGGAAGGACGAGACGATGAAGTTCGAGTGGTTTCACCTCATGCCG
This sequence comes from Dehalococcoidia bacterium, assembly GCA_035559355.1. Classification (GTDB taxonomy): domain Bacteria; phylum Chloroflexota; class Dehalococcoidia; order DSTF01; family WHTK01; genus WHTK01. The sequence goes on along the minus strand of DATMBD010000080.1, from coordinate 4,756 downwards.
TACCCGGACCTGCCGGACGACTTCCGCCAAAAGTACCGCAGCGTCTGGGTGGACGTCCCCAGCCACCTCTTCGACCCCGCCCGCGGCCACGAGGTCTACAACGAATACCTGGACGAGCTCGAGTTCGCCGCCTCCATGGGCTACGACGGCGTCTGCGTCAACGAGCACCACCAGAACGCCTACGGCCTCATGCCTTCGCCCAACATCATGGCCGCCGCCCTCGCCCGCCGCACGGAGGACGCCGCCCTCGTCGTCCTCGGCGACTCGATAGCCCTCTACAACCCGCCGACCCGCGTCGCCGAAGAATTCGCGATGCTGGACGTGATCAGCGGCGGCCGCCTCATCGCCGGCTTCCCGGTCGGCACGTCCATGGACACCAACTACGCCATGGGCCAGACGCCGGCAACCCTGCGCGAGAAGTACCGCGAGGCCCACGACCTCATCGTCCGCGCCTGGACGGAGCCCGACCCCTTCCCCTTCAACGGCAAGTTCACGCAGCTCCGTTATGTGAACACCTGGCCTCGGCCGCTTCAGAAGCCGCACCCGCCCATTTGGGTGCCCGGCGGCGGCAGCATCGAGACCTGGGAGTGGATCGTCGAGCAGGACTACCTCTTCGCCTACCTGAGCTACGCCGGTTACAAGCGGGCCCAGGCGGTGATGGACGGCTTCTGGGATCACGTCAAATCCACGGACGAGGACATGAACCCTTACCGGGCCGGCTTTCTCCAGTTCGTAGCCGTGGCCGACAGCGACGCCGAGGCCGAAGAGCTCTACGCCGAGGCGGCTAGCTACTTCTTCGAGCGCTGCATGCACGTCTATCCCGGCTTCGCCGAGGCGCCCGGCTACCGCTCGCTGCGGTCGCTGGCCGCGGGCCTGCGCACAGCCATCGGTTCGTCCTCGATTACGCGTTCCATGTTCAACGCTCAGCTGACATGGAAGGACTACCTCGAGGAAGGACGGATCATCGCCGGCAGCCCGGAGAAAGTGACGGAACAGATCCGTAGCCTGGCCCAGAACCTGCGCATCGGCCACCTCATGATGCTCATGCAGTTCGGCAACATGAGCCGCGAGACGGCGATGTACAACACGAAGCTGTTCGCCGAGAAGGTGATGCCAAACCTGCGCGACCTCTGGAACGACTGGGAAGACCGCTGGTGGATCAAGCCCCTGCCGAAGGAGCGGCGCGTCCAGCCGGCCCCTGTAGGTTAGGCGGCGACCCGAAGGGCCATCCTCACCTTCCGACGGCAGCCGCCGGCAGCCTCAGGCGAGGTGGACGTACACGGCGTGGACGTCCTCGCTCCCGAGGACGCGGGTGACGTGGCCCTTTCCGGACACATCTTCCACGCTGACGATGCTGCCGGGGCCGAAGCGGCGCGTCTCGCCGTCGCTGACCTCCACCTCCAGTTCGCCGCGGAGCTGGAACCAGAGCTGCAGCCGCGGCGAAGGGTGCCAGTCTCCCACCCAGCCGGAGGGGATACGGGCGACTGCGTAGCTCGACGCCGGCAGCGACGCCGAGACGAGATAAGGCGGCGCCGGCGGCGCGTAAGCCGCCTCCTTCAGCTGGAATTCGGCGTCGGCGAAGTGGGTTTCGCCCGCTTCGTCTGCGTAGATGCGCGTGTATCGCACTGTCCCGAAGATGGCGTCGTTGGGCGTGGGCTTACCTCACCCTCGCGGCCGCGCGCCCCTCTCGGCAATCTGGCGAAGGGCGCCGCCCACCGGACGAACATGGAGCGCGTGCATGCGTCCTACGCATGCCCGGATACATCGCACGGTCCGTGCCCCTCGCCGCTTCGACGGCGCATCGTCCCGCGCCGCTCCCGTAACGTGAATGGCGCACGTCAGGCCCGGCCTGCGGCCCGCGCCGCCTCCAAGTCCGGCGGGTAGGCCCAGGCCTCGACGCCGCCGAGGCCGTTCTCTTCGTTCCAGCGCATGGCCGCGATCTCCTGGCCGGTCAGCGTGCTCGCGTCCTGCTCCGCCAAGTAGAGCGCGAGCGGCACGACGTGCTCCGGACGCATGCGGACGGCCGACCAGCTGACCGCTCCCGGTTGCGTCTTCGCCAGCAGTTCCCGGCGGCCGCGCTGCTGCTCGTCGGAGCCGGTGCTGCGGGTCATGCCCGGCACCAGCACGTTCACGGCGACGTTGTAGGGCTTGAGCTCGTGGGCCAGGTACATGCTCATGCTCACCAGCGCGGCCTTCGCCGCCTTGTAAGGCATCTCCCGCGTCGCCGGGTTTTGGCCGCCCCAGGCGCTGGTGCCCACGTTGATGATGCTGCCGCGCCGCTTCTCCAGCATCGGCTGGGCGAAGGACTTGATCACGCGCAGGGCGCTAAAGACGTGCGTGTCGAACATGCGCTGCCAATCGCCGACCTCGGTCTCCATGACCGTGACGCTTCCTGAAGGCGGATAGAGGTCGCGCTGGCGCAGCCCCGCGTTGTTGATGATCACGTCTATTGTGCCGAAGCGCTCCCTCGCCGCCGCGTAGACGCGCTTGACGTGGGAATCGATCGTCAGGTCCATCGTCTCGACGAGGACGTCTGGCTGGCCGACCAGCTCGTCCCGGAAGTCGAAATCGTCGTTGCTGACGCCCGTCGGCGTCCAGGAGAGATCGGCGGCGACGACCTTGGCGCCCTTGGCCAGGAAACCGCGCACGTACTCGCGGCCCATGCCGCGGGCGGCGCCCGTGATCAGAACGACGAGACCTTCTACTGACATCGAAACCTCTCATTTCCGGAGACGCGGCGAACCGTGGACGCTTTCCTGGTTCCCGCTGTTTCCATGGTTCTCTGGTTCTCCCGTCTTTGCCCTCACCAATTCGGCCGAATCCCGTACGGCAGGAACTCCAGCACGGCCTCGATCATGCGAATCTGTCCTCCCTGCACCTTGAACAGCTCGGCGATCATCGCCGTGCTCGGCTTCTGGGTAAACGGTGCCAATTGCAGCCGACCGAAGCCTTCGACCTCTACCTCCTTCACCGTCGCCGGATGCTCGAAGAAGACAATGGCCAGGACGTTGCCCCGCTCTTCGTCGACCGCGACATAGCGCCGGTCCCTGATTTCGGTGATGTAGGAGTAGAAGCCGCTGCTCAGCCCTGCCTTCACGTCCAGGCGGCCAATGCCTGCGCGCTCCGGGTTGCTCGTCGTCCTCACGCCGTTCTCCAGTCGATAGCAATCCGGATGAATGGGGACGATGTCGCCGTTGTCCTGCTCGATGGCGTCGAAGTAGCTGTCGGCGATGGCAATGAGCCGGTCTCGAGGCAAGCGGTCCGCCGGCGCCAACGGCTCCAGGAAGACTGGATGCGGCTCCTTCAGGTTTTCCGGGGCGAAGATCGGGTTGCCCCAGCGTGCGACCAGCGCCTCGATCTCGGTGACGAGTTCATCTTCGACCTTGAGACGCAGCGCCAGCACTACCGGCGAGCCGTTTTCAGTGAGCACCCCGAAGAAACCGATCTGCCCCGCTTGCGGGTCCGGCACGTAGTTGCGATAGGTAACGTTGCCCGTACACGTCGCCCACAGCCCCTTTCCCAACGGCAGCTCCTGGCAGTTTTCCGTGTAACGGACGTCCGGCGCCGCCGGCAGGCGGGAGGGGTCGCGTGCCGAGACGGCCTCGAGGTACTTATCGACGAACGCCTGGAGGGTTTGGCGGTCGGGCATGACTAGACGCTCCTGTGCGGCGGCGACCTGATGTTAGCGGCGCTCCGGCCTCGCGACAATCAGCGGAGCTTCGCGAGCACGGCCTCGCGGTCCGGCCAGCGGCAGAAAGGCTGCCGGGCCAGGTTTTTGTTCTTGAACCGCGGCTCGTACGTTACCTCCTCCGCGAGCCATTCCGGCAAGTCGATGGCTTGCGCTGCTTCCGTCAGTTCCACCTCTGCCGACCACAAGCCCTCGTTCTCACCGGTGTAGCGATCGATCTCCCAAACGAGGCCGCCGATTTGCAGCCGGTAGCGCAGCTTCTCGACGGGCGCAAACGGCGAAAGCCGCACCATTGCCTCGGCTTCGACGGTTGGGACCTCGTACTCGAACTCCTGGCGGGCGATGTCGCCTTCGGATTTGACCGTCAGGTAGGCGCGGCCGTCGATGAGCCTGACCCTGACCTCCGGCTCGATGCAAAGGTAGGCCTGGACGATGCGGTGCGGCTCTCCGAGCGCGGGCAGCAGGGCGGGTTTCACGAGGAACTGGCGCTCGATCTCCAACACGAGCGCAGCGTATCCGAACTGGAGACTCTCGGCGACCCGTCAGGCCAGGGCCGAACGCACGGCCTCGGCGATTTTCGAAGCGGAGATTCCGGCCCACTCGCGCAACTCCTCCGGCTTGCCGGAGCCCGGCATCTCCCGCACCGCCAGCTTGACCACGCGTCCCGAAAGCGGCCGGCCGCCCTCGGCCAGCGCGGCCAGCACTGCGTCGCCGAGGCCGCCTTCGGCCCAGTGGTCTTCGGCCACGACGACGAGGCCCGTTTCCGAGAGGGCGCGGCGCAGGGTCTCCCCATCGATCGGCTTCACCGAGTAGGCGTCGATCACGCGCGCAGCGATGCCCTCCTGCGCCAAGACGTCGGCTGCCTTCAGGGCCTCGAACACGGTGACGCCCGCGCCGACGAGCGTCGCCCGATCGTTGGCGCTCGAGCGCAGCACCTTGCTGCCGCCGATGGGAAAGGCCTCGTCGCCGCCGTAGAGGATGCCGGTCCGCTCGCGCGTCGTGCGGATGTAGGAGACGCCGGGGAGATTCGCCATCTCGCCCACGAGCTTGGCGGCAGCGTTGCCGTCG
>DATMBD010000079.1:0-16635 GCA_035559355.1 Dehalococcoidia bacterium | reverse complement strand
GGCTGTCATACTCCGGCATGCCTAAAGTTTGGCAGATTTCCCGGGCGGCTGACAGCGAGCCGGAAGACGATCGGACGGCGGCTAGCCCGTCTTGCCAGGCGGGCTCCGCAACGGCCGCCTTCGATGGAATGAGTTTCCGCAATCGCCTCTCGGAGCGCCTCTTCACCGCCGTTGATTGGCAAGCTACTTGAGTCACCGTTTCAAAATCGTTAACCGATTGCAGTGCGCTTTTGGTGAACGTGAGGTTCCTGGTTTGCAGATGAAGTGCTGACGTAAAAGGCGCGTGGAAAGTTAGGGAACAGCGCGTTGCGACCCTTGCATGTGTGCTCTATTCCTAAATCGCTCCTTAGAAATGTCTTTACCTACACGAATAATTGACACCGCAGTCATCGACTATCCAAAATCGCGCTATTGAGGCCTTCATTAGACCCATCGATGTCGTCAGCCTCGAAGCCCGCCGCTTCGGCAGGGGAGTAAATGCCGCCTGAAACGCAGGCGCGCAAAGGAGGAAGCATGCACAGCTACTGGGACAGAGTTCTCAACCGGCGTCTCACCAGGCGTCGCGCCTTGGCCGCCACAGGCGCTGCAGCGGGGGCTGCGGCGTTCCTGGCCGCTTGTGGAGGGGACAAAGAGGAAGGAGGCGGCGGCCAGGCCTCCGAGTTGCTTATCAACGGCAAGGAGGTCGATACCACCGACAAGGCGAAGCGCGGCGGCGTCTGGAAGGCCGCGCTTTCCCGCGACCCTCAGAACTTCGACCTCTACAACTTCGACCCCTTCTCGCAGGGGTTCGCGAACGTCGTCGGCTCCAAGCTCGTATGGATCAAACCCAGCCGCATGAAGGACCCGACCTCGCTGGAGGTGGTTCCCGACATAGCCACCTGGGAGATCTCGCCGGACAAGCTCACGTACACGTTCAAGATCATGCCGAACGCGCTGTTCGGCCCCCTCTCGCCCACGTTTCACCAGGGCGCGCCCCAGTCGATCGCCAACCGACCCTTCGACAGCGAAGACGTGGCTTTCTCCTGGGAGCGTTTCAAGACTGTGAGCTCCAACGCGGGCGAGCTCCACGGCGAAAGGGGCGGCCCCGTCGAGTCCTTGACCACGCCCGACAAGCAGACCGTGGTCATGAAGCTCAAGCAGCCGTTCTCCCCATTCCTGGGTACCCTGGCAAACGCCAGCGTCAGCTACTTCTACATCCTGCCGAAGGAAGGCCGGGGCCAGGATGCCAACTTCTTCAACCGCTGGCAGTTTGGCGGCGGCCCCTTCTACATCGATCGCTTCGAACCTTCGGTGCGGCTGGTGCTCAAACGCAATCCCAACTACGAAAAGCGCGACACCGGCGACGGCGGCCTGAAGCGGCCGTTCGTCGATGAAGTCAACTTCGTCATCCTGCCCGACCCGACGGCCGCCGAGGCGCAGTTCCGGGCCGGCCAGATATTCACTCCCGGGCTGGGCCTCAGCACCGTGGAGGGCATCCTCCAGGCGAAGAAGGACATCCCTGAGCTGCAGCTCCGCGGCACTCCCGACGCCACGGCGGTCACCGAATGGTTCGGCATGTCGGCTGAGGGGCCCTGGAAGGACGAGCGCGTGCGCCAGGCTGTCCACTACGCCTGGGACAACGACACCTTCATCGACGTCACCGCGAGCGTGGACAAGCTCGAGGCCGCCGGCATCCCGGTGGAGAAGCGCTACAACACCGCCATCCCCGGCGGCGGCCCCGGCTCGTACATGTACTTCCCGGGCATGTGGCTGGATCCCAAAGGCAAGGACTTCGGCGAGAACGCGAAGTATTACCAGTTCAATCCTGCGGAGGCCAAGAAGCTGCTCAGCGCGGCCGGCTTCCCCAACGGCTTCGAATTCAAGCACATCCAATATCCGTTGGGGTTCGGCCAGCAGCCGCAGCAGGATGTCATGGACGGGATGTACGCCAACATCGGCCTCAAGGCCACTCAGGAAAAGGTGACCATCCCGGACATCTTCAACTACATTTTTCCGCCCCAGGACAAGACGAAGCCGGCCGGGAACTGGAAGGAGATGCTCAACACCGTCGACTACGGCGGGCCGGACGTGGGCAACTATTTGCTGGCGCACTTTTCCAAGCGCGGCAACCTCTTCGGCGGCTGGGATCCGAACGGCAAGGGCGCGACCACGGAAGGCGATCCCTTCCTGAACGAGACGACCGACAAGGTCCTCCTGGAGTTCGACAACAACAAGCGCATCGAGCTCGTGCGCGAGTTCCAGCGCTACATGGCGAAGAAGTTCTACTACCACCGCTACCCGGGCGGCGTCATGACCCTCGCCCTGACCTGGCCGGTTATCTCCAACTTCGGCGTTTGGCGCGGACAGAACCTCAACGCCTTCTACACGTTCGAGTGGATTGACGACACGAAGAGGCCGCTGTCGGGCTAGCTGGCCCCGGGAACAGATGCGAAAGGCCGAGCCCCTCCCCAGCGAGGGGCTCGGCCTATTCGAGGCGGAGCGCCGAATTCCCCGCATAGTTCCTTAGGATTCGCTCCTGAGCGGCGAGCCTAGATTTGGGACAGGAGCCTTCTGCAAGCGTCCTCGCATCGGCGGCAGGCCTCGGCGCAGACCTGGCAGTGTTGCATGTGGGCGGCATGTATTTCGCATTCGCCGGCGCAGGCCCGGCAGGCCTCGATGCAGGCGGCGACCTGCGCCCGCACCACACCCCATTCCGTCTCCGTCTGGCGCGAGAGGACTTCGCCTGTCGCCTGGCAAATCGCGGCGCAGTATTGGTTGAGGCGGATGCATCGCAAGAGCGACTCCACGTTCGGTTCCGCCAAACAGGCGTCAGCGCAGGCGATGCACGTCTGCGCGCATTCGTAACAAGCCTCGATGCATTCGACGAGCCCTTCGCGGCGGGTAGTCTTGGGGTGAGTCCGGATCATCTCTTCCGTGCGAACCATCACGACCTCCTCGGTTGGATGCTCCGGCCAGTCTGAACGGGAGGGGCTGTCGCCTGCGTCAGTGCTGGTGCAAATGAGCTTGCGCCCGCGTATCAGGCCTCCTGGCCCTCTGCGGACGACTGAGTTGGGGTCCATGACGTAAGCTCTGATCGAGATGGGCCGCGGATGGCACGACCCCGAAATGCGCCGGGCAAGGCCCAAGCGGCCCGCTTGGCCCACGCTGAAGCGGGCTGCGGGCCTGTTGCGGCGGCAGCGCCTGCTGCTTGCCGGCTTCGTTCTGGCTATCGGCTTCGGGTCGCTTCTCGGCCTGGCGCCGCCGCTCCTCATCCGACACATCATCGACCACACGCTGCCGAACGGGGACCGAGGCGAGCTGAACCTGATCGCGCTGGCGATGGTGGCGGTCATTCTCCTGGGCGCCCTCAACGGCGTCATGCAGTCCTTCCTCAGCAACTCGATCAGCCAGACCGTGATGTTCGAGCTGCGCGACCGGCTCTACGTCCACCTTTCTTCCATGCCCATGCAGTGGTTCACGTCCAACCGCACGGGCGAGACGCTTTCTCGGATCAACAACGACGTTGGCAGCATCCAAGGCGTGATCAGCGAGAGTTTGGGAAGCGTCCTGGGGAACTTCATCACCTTGGTAAGCACGCTGGCCCTCATGCTGGCTTTGGACTGGCGCTTGGCGCTCTTCTCGGTGGCGTTCATTCCTCTGTTCATCCTGCCCGCCCGCCGCGTCGGGGAGGTGCAGCGCGCCCTCCAGAGCGAGACGCAGCAGCAGATGGCAGCCATGACCTCCCACATGCAGGAGACGCTGTCCGTCAGCGGCATCCTCCTCATGAAGACCTTTGGGCGCCAAGCGGACGAAGCCCGCAAGTTCCGCAGCGTGGCGGAACGGATCAGGAACCTCAACGTCCGGCGGGCCATGGTCGGCCGCTGGTTCATGATGGGGATGGGCCTGTTCGGGACGCTGGGACCGGCCGTGGTCTACTGGTACGGGGGCCACCGCGTGATGGGCGGTGAGGTGTCCCTGGGGACGGTGGTAGCTCTGGCAGGTTTCCTGCCGCGCCTCTTCGGCCCCATAGCCTCGTTGCTCAACGTCAACGTGACCGTGCTCAGCTCCGTGGCCTTGTTCGAGCGCATCTTCGACTACCTGGACCTGGAGCCGGATATCAAGGACCGCCCCGGTGCGAAGCCGTTGCGCGATGTGAAGGGCCGGATCGAGTTTCGGGATGTGAGCTTCTCCTATATCCCCGGCTAGCCCGTCCTACACCACGTCTCCTTCTCGGTCCCGGCCGGGGGCTTTGCCGCGCTCGTCGGCCCGACAGGCGGTGGCAAAACGACGATCGCAAACCTGGTGCCTCGCCTCTACGACGTCGATTCCGGCCAGGTCCTCATCGACGGCAACGATGTTCGGGACGTGACGCTGGAATCGCTTGCGGGCTGCATCGGCATGGTGAGCCAGGAGCCCTTCCTGTTCCACGCCTCCATCCTGGAAAACCTCCGCTACGCCCGGCCAGAGGCGACGGATGAGGAGGTGCAGGCCGCGGCGCGCGCCGCAAACATCCACGATTTCATCGCCGGCTTGCCGCAGGGGTACGACACAGTAGTCGGCGAACGCGGCTACCGCCTCTCCGGCGGCGAAAAGCAGCGCGTAGCCATTGCAAGGGCGCTCCTCAAAGACCCTGCGATCCTGATCCTCGACGAGGCGACTTCGAACGTCGACAGCCTGACCGAGCGGGCGATCCAGGAGGCTTTGGAGCGCGTGACCCGCGGCCGCACCGTCCTGGCGATAGCGCATCGCCTTTCCACGGTGCGCGCGGCCGACGTGGTCTTCGTGATCGAGGGCGGCCGGGTCGTGGAATCAGGCACGCACGAAGAACTCATGGCGGCTGAAGGAAGGTACGCGCGGCTCTACGAGCAGCAACTGCTGGACCCGCGGTTGCGCTTGCCCTCCGCGGACCAGGAACTTGAGACGTTGGAGAGTCCGAGGTCGATCGCCGGCTAGGAACTGGCCTTCACGGCGACGATTTCCAGCCAGGAGCGGGGCAGGTACTTCATCTTCAGCTCGCGGAAGGTCTGCTGGACCGTCGCTTGCAGCGCCCGCGAGGCCTCCACGGCATCGTCGTCGGTGGCATGGAGGGCGCCTTTGGCGAACTCGCGGTAGGCGCTGATCGCCCGTACGGCGGCTTGGCTAAGGCGGACGCGGCGTTCTCGCATTTCCAGGACTTTGAAGCCTGCAGCGCCGATGAGGCTGCGGTAGTTCTCGGCGGAGAGCCAGTCCATGGCCTGAGCTTTCTCGAGCTTTTTCCGCCGGGGCAAGCGCTGGTTGATCTCCACGAGCGCTCTGCGGATCCAGCGGCTGTAGAAAGCCTTGCTTCCCTCCGGATAGGCGCCTTCATAGAAGGTGGTGTTGACGGCGAGGACGCCGCCGGGGCGCAGCACCCGCCAGGTCTCTGCCAGCGCCTTTCGCTTCGCGTTGTCGTCCAGAAGGTGGATGCTGTTGGCAAAGATGACCGCGTCGTAGTCCTGCCTGAGGGGTATGTAATCGGCGGAGGCGTAGACGAAGTCGGCCTTGTCGGCGCGGACGTCAAGGCGGGCCTGGACCAGGGCAGGAAAATCGAGGTCGAGCAGGGTCGAAATCAGCTTGGCGCCAGCAGCCTTGGCGCGTTCGTAGGCGATTGACGTGAGGAGGCCGGTGCCGGCGGCGATGTCCAGGAGCTTGATCGTGGGGCAGTGGTTGAGCCGCCGCAGCAACCTCTCGACCAGCTTTTCGTTGACCCGAATGTAGGCGACTTCCTCGGCAAACGGCTCGAAGCTCGCAGCTTCCTGCGTCAAAGGTTTCCTCCGCGCGGACTTGGGGCGCCTACCAGCCTGTGACGTTGTCAAGCCGCTAGACCCGATGACAGGCCACCCAGTGGTTGGGCTGGACTTCGCGCCACTCCGGCACCACCTGGCGGCATTCGTCGATGGCGATGGGGCAGCGCGTATGGAAGACGCACCCGCGGGGTGGCCGCAAAGAGCTGGGCACGTCGCCTGTGAGGATGATGCGTTCTCGTTTGCGCTCCAGGGCCGGGTCCGGGATCGGCACCGCCGAGAGGAGCGCCTTCGTGTAGGGATGGAGCGGGTTGTCGTAGATGTCGTTGCGGTCCGCCAGCTCCATCATCTTGCCGAGGTACATGACGGCAACGCGGTCGCTGATGTGGCGGACGACGGCGAGGTCGTGGGCGATGAACAGGTAGGTGAGGCTGAACTGCTCCTGGAGCTCCTCGAGAAGGTTGATGATCTGGGCCTGAATCGAGACGTCGAGGGCGGAGACCGGCTCGTCACAGACGATGAAGTCGGGCGAGACTGCCAGCGCGCGAGCGATGCCGATGCGCTGGCGCTGGCCGCCGGAGAACTCGTGCGGGAAGCGCGTCGCGTAGTACGGGTTGAGGCCGACGATGCGCATGAGCTCGGCAACCCGCTCGCGCCGCTCAGAGCTGCTGCCCAGCTTGTGAATCAGGAGGGGCTCGCCGATGATGTCGCGCACGGACATGCGCGGGTTGAGGGAGGCGTACGGGTCCTGGAAGATCATCTGCATGCGGCGGCGAGTGTGCCGCAGCTCCTCGCCGTGGAGCGTGGCCATGTCCTTGCCGTCGAAGATGATCTGGCCGGCGGTCGGCTTGTAAAGCTGCAGAATCGCGCGCCCAGTGGTGGACTTGCCGCAGCCGCTTTCGCCCACGAGACCGACGGTTTCGCCCTTCTTGACCGTGAAGGTGATCCCGTCTACGGCTTTGTTTTCGGCGATCTTGCGGGAGATGATGAACCCGGACATGACCGGGAAGTGCACCTTCAGGTCACGGACGTCGATCAGGATTTCATCGGACGCCTGGGAAGTCCTCGTCGGCGCGCCGACCGTCTCAGTTGCCATTCCCAACAGCCCTCTCTTTCGTCACGTCCACCCAGCAGGCAGCGTAGTGATTTTCGTCGACGAGTTGCAGCGGGGGGTACTCCTCCTTGCACTTGTCGATGCGGTAGGTGCAGCGCGAGTAGAAGGAGCAGCCTTTGGGCAGGTTGCCGAGGTCCGGCGGCAGCCCTTCTATGGGGATGAGCTTCTCGCCGGTCGCCTGGTCCAAGCGGGGGACGGAGCGCAAAAGGCCCAGCGTGTAGGGGTGGCGGGGGTCCGCGTACACCTTTTCCGCCGTTGAGGTCTCGATGATCTTGCCCGCGTACATGACGTTGACGCGGTCCGCATAGCGGGCGACGACGCCCAGGTTGTGAGTGATGATGATCACGGCGGTGCCGAACTCACGGCTCAGGCGGGCCATGACTTCCAGCACCTGAGCCTGAATCGTGACGTCGAGCGCGGTGGTGGGCTCGTCCGCGATCAGCAGCTTCGGGTTGCAGGCCATTGCCATCGCGATCATGACGCGCTGGCGCATGCCACCGGAGAACTGGTGGGGGTAATCGGTAATCCGGCGCTCGGCCTCGGCCACGCCCACCATTTCCAGCAGCTGGATGGCGCGCGCGGTGGCGGCTTCGCTGCTGAGCCGCATGTGAAGCTCCAGGGCCTCCGTCATCTGCTTGCCAATGGTGAGCACCGGGTTGAGGGAGGTCATTGGCTCCTGGAAGACCATGGAGATGCGGTTGCCGCGGATCTTCCGGATCTCGTCCTCGTTGAGCTTGAGGAGGTCATCGCCTTCGAAGAGGACTTCCCCGGAGACGATGCGGGCCGGGGGGATGGGGATGAGCTTCAGGAGTGAGAGGGCGCTAACGCTCTTCCCGCATCCGCTCTCGCCGACCAAGGCCAGGGTTTCGCCCTCTTGGACGTCATAGGTGACGCCGTCGACGGCCTTGACCAGGCCTTCCTCCGTGTAGAAGTAGGTCCGGAGATCCTTGACCTGCAGCAGTGGCGGCATTACTCCCCCTCGTTCCTTGCAGGAGTTTGCGCTGTACCCATGAGTTTGCGTCGCGAGGCCGGCGGCCTGGTAGATAGCGAGGTGGTGGGGAAGAGGAGACTCGAACTCCTACGCCTCGCGGCACATGATCCTAAGTCATGCTCGTCTACCAATTCCGACACTTCCCCTCGGCGGAGGCCTCCTTGCGTGTATGGTTGGTGAGCCGCCCAGGACTCGAACCTGGAACCGGGTGATTAAGAGTCACCTGCTCTACCATTGAGCTAGCGGCCCACACGCAACACCCACCGCCAACGCCTCCAAACAGAATCATATCAATTCACGCTCCCAAATTCGGGGAGCCGCCAGCGGCGGCAACGTAGCATAGGGCATATGTGGTGTCAATGATCGCCAATGCGTGCCTTAACCCGCCGTTTCTCCGCACGGATCTGTCCTGAATTCCTCGCACGCGTTTGAATCCTAAGCCAGGCGCCCCGGCTGTTGAAGCCCGGCATGATGTGCTTAGAATCGTTTCCGTGCCCGCGACGCCACTTCTTCTCGTCCACGGCGCCGCCAGCGGCGCCTGGGTCTGGGACTTCTGGCGCACGCACCTCTCCGCCCTTGGCTGGCGAGTAAACGTCCTCGATCTCAGAGGCCACGGCCGTAGCCTGCCCACCGATCTCTCTAACGTGACCATGGAGGACTACGTGGCCGATGTTGCCTCCGTCACTCGCCAGATCGCTGCTCAGGGCCCCCATCCCGTCCTCGGAGGCTGGGGCATGGGCGGCCTTGTCGTGACGATGTACGCAAGCGCGCATGCGGACACTCCTGCCCTCCTTCTCTTCTCACCGAGCCTGCCCCTCGAAGTTGCCGGCCGCGCCGAAGCGGAGCGAGTCCGCGCCGTCCCCGCGGGGACCTTCGGGCCGGAGGAGCTTGGGCTTTACATAAATGATAGTGAAGCGTCCAAAGAAACGCTACATGACCTCTCGGACGAGGAAGCGGCGGCTTACCTGGAGCACAGCCGGGGCGCCCTCGAAAGCGGCATGGCGGCGCGCCAGCGATTGCGCGGCATCGCCATCCCGCCGGGCAGCATCCGCTGTCCTTCGCTCCTGATCTACGGCGCCAAGGACCGCGTGACGCCGCCCGAGCTCCAGCGTCGGTTTGCGTTCTATCTGGGAGGAGAGACTCTGGAGGCCGCTGACGCCGGCCATTGGGGTATCGTGTACCACGAGGATACGGTCAAGGAGCTTGCCCCGGGGGTCGACGCTTGGCTCCGGCGGCATGTCAGCTAGCAGGAGGTCCGGATGCAGATAGCCCGGAGGATACTCGTGGGCCTGGCATGGCTCTATGTTCTCGGTGTCGCCATCCAGTTCTGGTTGGCGGGTATCGGCCTGCCGGAGCTTGGCGGCGAAAGCATGGAGGCCCATGAGGCGTTCGGCTATTCGGCCCTCCATCTCACCCCGGTCTTGTTCATCATCCTTGCCGTGGTTGCCAAAGCGCCCCGCACGACGATCGTTCTCACGGTAGCGTTCGCGGTCGTTGCCTTTCTCCAGCCGATTTGGGCCGCGGAGTTCCAAGGCGAGTTCCTCGCTTCCCTCCATATCCTCGGCGCGCTCGTGATCTTCGCGCTCGCCCACACGCTCGCCCGCCAGGCGACGAGGCTCCTGCAGACATCCGCCGAGTGACTCAATGCCGCGGGTGTTCGTCACGCGCCGCCTGGTCGGCGACGGGCTCGAACGTCTGGCCGATGCTATCGAGGTCGCCGTCTGGCCGGAGGAGGGCCCGCCGCCGCCAGAAGCCCTCCGCCTGGAGGCGCGGCGCTCGGACGGCCTCCTCACGCTGATCACGGACCGCGTCGACGCGGAGTTGCTGGACGCCGCCCCCAGCGTGCGCATCGTCAGCCAGATGGCCGTCGGCTATGACAACATCGACGTTTCAGCCGCCACGGAGCGCGGCGTGCTCGTCACCAATACGCCCGGCGTCCTGACGGAGACCACCGCCGACCTCGCGTTCGCGCTCATGCTCGCGGTTGCCCGACGGCTGCCGGAAGGGGAAGCCGCGGTCCGGGAAGGCGCATGGGGCGTCTGGAGCCCCGCCTTCCTCTTGGGCCGGGACGTCTTCGGGAAGACGCTGGGCATCGTCGGTCTCGGCGCGATCGGCGCAGCCGTCGCGCGGCGAGCCCGGGGCTTCGACATGCGCGTGCTCTACACGTCCCGCCGGCGCAAGCCGGAACTGGAGGCAAGCCTGGGCCTGGAGTGGCGGCCTCTGGCGGACCTCCTGCGCGAGGCCGACTTCGTAAGCATCCACTCCGCCCTCACGCCTGAAACCCGAGGCCTCATTGGCGCTGCCGAGCTGGCGTTGATGAAGCCGGAGGCGTTCCTCATAAACACGGCCCGCGGCGGTCTCGTCGATCAGGAAGCCTTGGTTGAGGCGCTGAGAGCCCGCCGGATCGCCGGCGCGGGGCTGGACGTGTTCGCCGTGGAGCCGATCCCGCCGCAAGACCCGCTTCTCGGGCTGGAAAACGTGGTCGTCGTTCCCCATGTCGGCAGCGCCACGTGGGAAACACGGGCGAAGATGACGGACCTGGCCGTGGACAACCTCCTGGCCTTCTTCCGCGGTGAGCGGCCGCCTTGCTGCGTAAACCCCGAGGTGCTCGAAGGCCGCTGAGACGAACGCGCCCGGACGGCCAGGGCGGCGGCGGAAAGGCCTCGGTTTGGCTCCAACCTGGCATTGATGGAATTTATGGAAACGTAACCCCGCCATGGGTCTTTCCTTGACCTGGGGCCAAGCGTTCGTGCTAGGATGCACAACGGTCGTGCTAGACGGGGAGCTAGCGGTGCCCTGTACCCGCAATCCGCTACAGCGGGGTCGAATTCCCGCTCGAGGTCTGGGTTTCAGGGACTGCCAAAGTCACGTAGTGTTGACGGCTTGGCCCCACGCGGCGGAGGGCTATGAACCCCGTCAGGTCCGGAAGGAAGCAGCGGTAAGTAGAATACTTCGGGCGCCGTGGGACAACCTGGCCCGAGCTGGCGAGCGGCGGCAAGCCTGGGATCGGATCGACAGCGGGTGCACGACCATAACCACCTCAGGACGCGGGGCGTCCTTCTAGCCTCAAGGAGGCCGGCATTTGGCGTATTGGCTGCAAGGCGTGCGCCTGCGACCAGTAGCCCGTCAGATACCCCAACTCCGAAGCGCTGAACTAACTCACCTCGACTCAGCTAGGGCTCGCCTTCGCATCGCTCTTCTTTCCACGCTGGCGCTCGTCGTCTTCCTGGCCTTCGTGGTCTTCCCGCCCCGCCAGCTTTTGGTGCTTGCTGATGGCCACCAAGTCACCGTGACCAGCCGCCAGAAGGACCTCGACCTCCTGGTTGGGGCGGCGGGCTTGGAGCGCAACCCCGGCGACGTCTTCATCGTGGGCAACGGCCAGGTTGCCATCGAACGCGCTGTGCCGGCGGTGGTAGAGGTCGACGGCCGCACGCTGATGTGGAGGACGCGTTCCCCCACGGTGGGCGGTCTCCTGGCGGAACTGGGCATCGACGTCAGCCCGTACGACACGGTCCTCTACAACGGCCTCGAGGTCGGCCTGAGCGATGCCGTCTATCCCCGGCCCATAAACACGACATCCCTGGCCGGCTACGGCATCTATGCCAAGACGCCGGGCGATGTCCACGGCATCGTCCTGTCCGTCCGCAGAGCGGTTCCTCTGACAGTAGTCGAGGACGGCAAGCCGGTCCGCCTGCACACCAGCAAAGCGACGCTTGCGGAAGTGCTTTCCCAAGCCGGCATCCGCCTCGGCCCGGCAGATGAGGTCTCTCCGAGCCTCGAGACTCCGGTCACCGCAGGCATGGAAGTGGAGGTCAGGCACGCGAACGCCATCAACCTTCGCGTCGGTGGCTCGACGCGCGTCATTTACACCCACAAACAGACTCTGGAAGAGGCCCTCCTCGAGGCCGGTCTCACCTTCGGGCCCGACGACCGTACGGAGCCTCCGCTTTCGGCTGCGGTCAGCAACGGCATGACCGCTCGCTTAGTTCGCGTCACGGGCCAGACGTTCGTCGAACGCGAGAAGGTAGAGCACAAGACCGTTTTCAAGCCGGACGATTCTCTCTCCGGCTCGCAGACGCGCCGCGTACTCGGCCGTGACGGGGTGCGCGCGGTGGAATACAAGATCGTCATCGAAGATGGAGTCGAGGTGTCGCGGAGCATTTCCCGCGAGTACTTCGACCCGGAGCCCGTGGACACCGTCATCTACTACTCGCCGTCTGCCCTCAAGGAGACCGGCCAGACAGCGGCGAACTTCAGCGTCAGCCGCACGCTTCACGTCTACGCCACGTGGTACAACGCGGCCAGTTCCGGCAAGCCAGCGACGCATCCCAGCTACGGCATCACCGCGTCCGGCGTGCCGGTAACCAAAGGGATAGTGGCCGTGGACCCCTCGGTCATCCCCCTGGGAACGAAGCTCTACATCCCCGGATACGGCTTCGCTGTCGCGGCCGACACCGGTGGTGGTATCGTCGGAAACACCATCGACCTGGGGTACCCGGATGGCGTCCCTGTTGACTGGCGAACCGGCTGGGTGGACATCTACGTCCTGGAACCGTGACCTCAGGGCCAGGGCGCCGTCCAGGCGCGGCCGGGACGGCCGCGCGGCTTCGAAGCGCGATGCCGCCCCTGGTCCCCTCAAGGCCCTGGGCCAGCACTTCCTGTCCGACCGCTCCCTGATCGACCGCATTATCGCGGGCGCTGACGTCGGGCCGGATGACGTCGTCATCGAAGTCGGCCCCGGTCCGGGAGCGTTGACGGAGCGGCTGGCGGAAGCGGCGCGGCAAGTTATCGGCGTCGAGATCGACCGGCGCATGGTCGAGGGCCTGCGCGAGCGTTTCGCGGGGTCCTCCAGCGTCACAATCGTCGAGGCCGACGCCGTCGAAGCGAGCCCGGAGGCCCTCCTGGAAGCCGCGGGCCTGAGGCCGGACACGCCTTATGTCCTAATGGGCAACCTGCCGTACAACGCCGGCACCGCCATCGTCCGGAACTTCCTCGAAGCGGAGCACCCGCCCACGAGGATGGTGGTCATGCTCCAGAAGGAGGTCGCGGACAACATCCTGGCGGGGCCGGGCGCCATGGGGCTGCTGGCCGTCTCCGTCCAGGTTTACGCGGTGCCCCGGCGCCTCTTCAACGTGCCGCCTGGCGCGTTCCGCCCGCCTCCCAAGGTCTCGTCCACCGTCTTGCGCCTGGACACGCGGCCCGCACCCCTGGTTCCGAAACGGGAGCGCGGGGCGTTCTTCCGCGTCCTGCGGGCCGGCTTCAGCGCGCCGCGAAAGCAGCTGCGGAACGCCCTGTCCCAGGGACTGGAAATCCCTGCGACTGCCGCCGCCCGCGCCATCGCAGCCGCCGGGCTCGATCCGTCCGCTCGCCCGCAACGGCTGGCCCCCGACGATTGGCTGCGCCTCGCCCGCGCTCTGGAGGGAACATGATTCTGGAAGTTACGGCGCCGGCGAAGCTGAACCTGGTGCTGGAGGTGACCGGCCGCCGCGCGGACGGCTATCACGAAATTGCCAGCCTGATGCAGACGGTCGATCTGGCGGACGCGGTCCGCCTCTCCCTCGCCGATTCCATCGAGCTGGAGATCACCGGCGAAGAGCTGCTCGGCGTCCCGAGAGAGGGCCCTCGAAACCTGGCCTACCGGGCCGCTCACGCGTTGACGGAGGCGGCCGCGGAGACGAGCCTGGGAGCGCGCATCGAGGTGGAGAAGCGCATCCCGGCGGGCATGGGCTTGGGTGGCGGCAGTTCGGACGCCGCGGCTGTGCTTCGAGGGCTGAACCAGCTTTGGCAACTCGATTTCTCCCTCGAACAGTTGGAAGCCATCGGCGCGTCCGTGGGCTCGGACGTGCCGTTCTTCCTCCACGGCGGCGCCTGCCTCGTCGGCGGGCGCGGCGAGCGCGTGGAGCCCTTGGCCGATGCCATAACACTCGAAGCGACGGTGTTCGTCGCGGACGTGGAAATCGATGACAAAACGCGGCGCATGTACGCTGCTCTGACGCCGGCGGACTACAGCGACGGCCGAAGGGCGCACGTCGCGGCGGAATGCGTGCGCCGAGGGCTCCCCATCACCGAGGCGGAGATGGCGAACGCGTTCGATCGCCACATCGGCGAGGTCGCTCCGCCGCTCGCCGGCGCCCGCGCCCTCTGCAAGGACGCGGGCTTGGCCGTCTTCGCGTGCGGCTCCGGGCCGGCATTCTTCACGCTGCTGCCGCGGGCAGAAGTGCCGGCCCTTCTCCTCCGGGAACTCGAGCGCGATTGGGGCGTGCGCGCCATCGCCTGCCGCAGCCTGGGCCGCGCGGAGGCAACGGCCGTGCGGCAGGTCTAGGTGGCTGAGGTCTTCGCCGGGTTCGTCGCGGGGTACGGCCTGGCTATCATGACGACCCCGTTGTTTTCCGTGTGGCTGCTACGGCTCCGCGCTGAAGGGGGCCTGCTGGCGCGTCTGCTGCCCGCGGGCACTTCGCCCGTGGGCCTGAGCATTCTGCTGCACGGCGCCCTCGCTATGTTCTGGACAGGCCTCGGCCTTGTCCTGGGCCTCGTCCTGTTCACGATGCGAGGCGGCGAGGCAGCGCTGGGTAGCAAGAACGGCCCGTTCACGCTCTTCGTCGCGGGCGTATTGCTCGCCATCGGCGCGCCCTTGTTCGCGCTCTTCGTCCGCCAGCGCGGCCTCATCGCAGCGACGCTTGCCACGGCCCTGGTCGTTTACGGCTGGCTCACGCCCTACCTTGCTGAATGGAGCAGGTTCGAGTAGAGAAGGCGCGACCGTGATAGCAGGTGAAATGGCCGGCCGTCGCCTTCTATGTTCCTGCGTCTACCTCTGGTAGAATTCGCCCATCTGTTCGACTAGGAGACCCGGAGGCCAAGGTGACCACCCGCTACGTCGCCATCGACACGGAGACCACCGGCCTCAATCAGGAGACCGACGAAATCATCGAGGTCGCGGCGATCGCCTTCGACCTAGCGGGCGTTCAGGATGAGCTGCATACGTTGGTCCGTCCGGCCCGCCCGCCGTCCTATCACATCGAACGCCTCACGGGCATCCGCGCCGACGAGCTCGCGAGCGCGCCGCATTTCGGGACGGTCGCGTCGGAGCTGGCCCGCTTCGTCGGCGACAGCCCCATCGTCGGCCAGAGCGTGGACTTCGACCTCTCGTTCTTGGCCCGCGAGGGCGTCTGGCTGACGAACGCCGTCTACGACACGCACGAGCTGGCCCAGCTGCTATTGCCCGGCCTGGGCGACTATAGCCTGCGGGGCATCGCCGAGCGGCTCGGCATCGTCTTCCCGGTCCGTCACCGCGCCCGCGCCGACGCGGACGCCGCGCGTTCCGTTTTCGTGGCCCTCCGCGCCCGCCTGGCCGCGCAGCCCTCGTGGCTGCTGCACGAAATCGAACGTCTCGCCAGGGCGGCGGGCTGGTCGATTGCTGATCTGGTGCGAGAGGTGCTGGCCGAGCGTCCTGCGGGCGTCGAGGAGGTGGCCGGCCTTGCCGCAGAGGTACTGGCGGCACCGGAAGAGCTCCCGAAGGCGCTCAACGGCGGACGCAGCGCCTTCGTTGGCGAAGCCGAGGTTGTGGCGCTCCTCCGGAGGGCCGCCAGCCTGACGGACGCGTTTCCGAATTTCGAGCACCGCCCGGAGCAGGAGGCGATGGCCGCTGCTGTCGCCCGCGCCCTCTCCGAAGGCCACCACCTGGTAGTGGAGGCGGGGACGGGTACGGGAAAATCGCTAGCCTATCTGCTGCCGGCGGCCCTGCATGCGCTTCAGCGCGGCGAGCGCGTCGTCGTCTCGACCGACACCATCGGCCTGCAGGAGCAGCTGACGGAAAAGGACCTGCCAGCCGTGCAGCGTCTGGTGCGCGAGGCCACGTCGGAAGAGCTGCGGTTCGCCGCCCTCAAGGGGCGTCGGAACTACCTATGCTTGCAGCGATGGACGGCCCTCAGGCACTCCCCTCCGGCCAGCAAGGAAGAGGCGCAGCTCATGGCCCGTCTCCTCGTCTGGCTGCGCGAGACGCAGACCGGCGACCGCGCCGAATTGAACCTCCACGGCGCGTATGATGCCGCCTGGTCGCGGCTGGCGGCGGAAAACACCGCTTGCCTCCAAAACGGCTGCCCCTTCGTCCGCCAAGGCCTCTGCTTCCTCTATCGGGCGCGGAAACGGGCGGAGGCGGCGCATATCCTCGTCGTCAATCACGCCCTGCTTCTCTCCGACGTGGCGACCGGCGGCCACGTCCTGCCGCCCTTCTCCTACCTCATCGTCGATGAGGCCCACAACCTGGAGGACGAGGCGACGTCCCGCTTCGCGTTCCGCGCCACCGAAGGCGACGTCTCCGAATTTCTCGACCGCGTCGGCAGGCGGACGGGCGAACGCGCCGGCGGCTTGGCGGGGGCCATCACTCAGGCTTCGCGGGGCGAAGGCCAGATACTGACCTCCGGCGCCTACATGACGGGCGTCTCTGCCTCCCTGGCGTCGTCCGCCGCCCGTGTCCGCTCCCGGCTTTCCCAGCCGTTCCGGCTCCTGGAGCGCGTACTCCGGGACTGCGCACCGGATGACCGCGAGAGTGACGAACGCCTCCTGGTCACGCGCGCCACTCGCGTGCAGCCCGTCTGGTCCGATTTGCAAATCGCGGCCGAGAACCTGGATGCAGCCCTGGGGGACCTCGTTTCCCTCCTGGACGACGTCCGCGGCATGCTGGAATTGGGAGACCAGGGGCTGCTCGACCAGGACGCGCTCGCCGCCGAGGCCGCCGACCTCCTCCAGAAGGGGAGCGAGCTGCAGTACGGGCTCTCGCGCGCGCTCCTGGA
>DATMBD010000078.1:0-8199 GCA_035559355.1 Dehalococcoidia bacterium | reverse complement strand
CCGGTCGGAAGACGCTAGGCTTGGGAGCTTTCAGGGCTCCAGAGCGAAGCCCGCCGCTCGCCAGGCCTCGATGCCGCCGTCCAGGTTCGCCAGATCTTCGAGGCCGGCCGCCTCCAGCATCGACACCGCGGTCGAAGCGCGTTCGCCGTGGCCGCAATACACGACCACGGGCCGGCCGGCGGGCAGGCGTTGCACCTCCTGCTTCAGACGACCGAGCGGGACATGCTTTGCGCCGGGGATGCGACCCGCCTCCCATTCGGAGGGCTCGCGCACGTCCAGGGCCAGGGCCCCATCGCTGAGCCGCCGCCGCGCTTCCCGAGCGTCGATCAGGCCCTCCGCCGCCAGCGGCAAGCCGGCCCGTTCCCAGGCTTCGATGCCGCCTTCGAGATAGCCGGCGAAGCGCTCGAAGCCGACGAGAAGGGATTCGTCGACGACCGCGTCCAGCGGCGCCCCGTCCAGGACGAAGAGCAGCGGCGTTTCGATGTCTACGGTCCATCCCAGCCACACGCCGAAGGAGTCTCGGAAGGGGACACTCAGGGAGGCGGGAATGTGACGAGGGGAATAGTCTTCCTTCTGGCGCGCGTCCACGACGAGGGCGCCGCGGCGGGCGGCATCGAATTCGGCCGGTGAGAGCGGACGCGGCCGCGGCACATCCCGGCGCAGCCGGGGCCCAGCCTGGTTTATCGGCCGCAGCTTGAAGAAGAAGTCGGGGGCGCCGGGAAAGGTGAGCGGGAACCAGCGCACGAACTCCTCTTCGTCCTCGATCGACAGAGCAGGGTTTTCCCGCCGTTCGCGGCCCAGGGTGGAGACACGGTCGCTCCCGGCGCCGGTGGAGCAGAAGGAGCCGCCGCCGTGGGTGGGGAGGAGGACGGTGTCGTCCGGGAGGTGGGAAAACGCCGTGCGCAGGGTGCGGTACTGAGCTCGGGTCAAGGCCTCCGTCTGGTCCGGCGCGATCAGGTCGCTGCGGGCCGCGCCGCCGACAATCAGCGAACCGCCGCTGAAAAGCAGCGGCTCCGAGGCTGCGGTGCGGAGCACGTAGGCGAGGTGCTCCGGCGTATGGCCCGGTGAGGCGATTGCCGTTATCTGGCAGCCATCGAGCTGCACGGACTGGCCGCCCTGGAGACCGTTGTGGGCGTACTTGATGCCGCCGGCTGCGGAGGCGAAGAACGGCGCTCCGGTCTCGGCGGCAAGCTCGCGGGCGCCGGAGATGAAGTCGGCGTGGAGATGGGTCTCGAAAATCGCGGCCAGCGTGAGACCGCGGTCGCTCAGGCCGCGCAGGTAGGCGTCCACCCTCCGGTTCGGATCGATTGCTGCGGCGCGGCCGTTGCCGATGTCGACGAGATAGGAGCTGTTGCCGAGACCCTCATGGACGAATGGCAGAACTTCCATCGCGCGCCCCTCCTGCGGAGACTGCTGCCGGCGCCCTTATCGGCCGGCTGTCCCCTCTCACCAGCGTACCCGACCGGAAAGCCGCGGCGTCTCGCGTCTCCACGTGAGCGCTGTGGCGCTGGCCCCGCACGGAATCTTAGCCAGCGGAAATATGCTT
The DNA here is from genome assembly GCA_035559355.1 of Dehalococcoidia bacterium. Lineage (GTDB taxonomy): Bacteria > Chloroflexota > Dehalococcoidia > DSTF01 > WHTK01 > WHTK01. Next base: position 6,653 of record DATMBD010000078.1, on the reverse strand, counting down.
GTCAATCGATTTCTTGATTAGTGAACGATCTGGTAGGGCGCCGCCACGCAGGCCCGCACGCGCGCTTGTCCCTCCGAAAGACGCCCTTACGAGGCGCGCGGGAGAGCGGCCCGGACCTGGAATCTTCCGCCGCTTGCCTTGCAGGCACTCAGGCTTCCGCCCTGCGCTTCGATCAGCGCGCGGCAGATGGCGAGGCCGAGGCCGCTGCCTTTCGTCCCGGCGCTGCGCGAGCCGCGGAAGAAGGGCTGGAAGATGCGCTCAAGTTCGTCCCCGGGCACGCCCGGGCCTTCGTCTTCGACTATGAGGAGGGCGGAGTCCAGGGCCGGCTCGGCTGCTATTCGGATGCTTCCTCCTTGGCGGGAGTACTTGTCCGCGTTCTCGACGAGGTTGTTGAGGACCTGCTTGAGGCGCATGGCGTCGGCGCGCAGCCGGAGGGGGTGATCGGGCAGGGCGAGCTCGAGGTGCCGGGCTGGGACCAGGGCGCGCAAATCCGGGGCGAAGGATGCCAGCAGGGATACGAGATCGAAGTCTTCGATGCGCAGGCGAACGCGGCTTTGCTTCGCCAGCGCCTCGAGGTCGCCGACGATGACGTCGACGAGTCTTGCGGAGCTATCGATCTGACGCATGAGGTCGCTTATCTCGGCCCGGCTCAGCCTCCGCCTCTCCTCGAGCACCAGTGTCGAGTTCGCGCGGATCACGGTGAGAGGCGCTCGAATCTCGTGGCCGACGGCGCGGAGGAGGCCCCTGCTCCAATGAGGCATGCGCGCTGCGCGACGTGCCGTTTGAGGCGGCGACGCCGGGCGGTCGAATGCGGTAGCGACGACCTCGTTGCGGGCGACCAAGTCACACCCCTCCGTGGCTCTGCCGGGCTGGCGGGGTGCGGCAGCGGCCGTTGTTTAAGCGGACATTGCAAGCATATGTCCTTTTTCGGCGAAATGATTGCAAAGACATTGCATTTCCATCACGGGCAGGTCACAGTTCGAAGGCGATGGAGGCGGGGAGCTTCATGCGCACCTCAGAGCCGCCGACCTCTTATGCGTACGACGGCAGAGAGGGAACATGAAGCAGGCTCTAGGCATTTTTCCTTCCGGCGATGCAGCTGAGTTCGCGGCGGCGATTATCGGCCCCGACTACGAGTTGACGGTCGTCACGTCAACCATCGAGGCGGTAATCCTCGCCGGCAGGCGGCGCTTTGACCTCGTCGTCTTCGCGACGTTTGGCGGCTGCCCGAGCGCCACTTGGCGCGGTGTAGAGCTCATGCGGGAGACGTGCTCGTCGGACCTCCTGATCGCGGTGTTGGCGGAGAGCCCGGATGACGCGTTCTTCCGTGCCGCCCAACGATTCGACGCCGCAGTGGTCGGCCTGCCTTTGGACGTAGCTCTCCCCAGCGGCCTAGAACCAACGGCTCTGGGTTAACCGCGCATCCGATAGCCGATGCCGGGCAGCGTCTCGATCTGGCGGCTGGCTTCCGGCCCCAGCTTCCGCCGCAGCCTGCTCATGCACACGCGCAGAAGGTGGTGCGAGCCGGCGAATTCCGGTCCCCAGACGCCCACGAGGATTTGGTCGTGGGTGAGGACGCGGCCGCGGCCCCTGAGCAGAAAGGCCAGGACAGCAAACTCGGTTCGCGACAGGGACACGGCAGCGCCGTTGATGAGCACCTCGTGCGAGGCCTCGTCCAGGGTGATGATTCCGCTGCGGAGACGCTCGCCGCGGCCCCCTGATGGCTGGCCGCGCCGCAAAGCCGCCCGCACTCGCGCCAGAAACTCCGTGGCGCTGAACGGCTTGCGTACATAATCGTCCGCGCCCACCTCCAACGCGCGAGCCGCCTCCGCCTCCTCATTGAAGGAGGCGAGCATCAGAATTGGCACGTCGGAGACTTCCCGCACTCGCTGACACACGGCGATGCCATCGAGACGCGGCATCCGCACGTCGAGGATGAGCAACGAAGGCGTGAGTTCCCTGAACAGCTGCAGCGCCGTTTCTCCGTCCGAGCAGGAGACCACGAAGAAGCCGTTGAGCTGCAGTATCCGGGAGACGGCTGCCAGGGTGGCGGGATCGTCGTCGGCGACGAGGATGTGGGGAGTAAAGCGTGTCATCTTGACACCTCCTGCTGCGGGTCGTGGAGAGCGGATACCCTGATGGGCTTGGATCCGGACGACCCCCTGCGCAGGTCACTGTGGCGTTGGCTCTTGCCCATGGACCCTCCTCGGCTGTCTTGAATGCCCCGGCACATTGGGCGCGAGGATGGAAACGGGGCGGGCTGTTAGGAAGTTCGACCGGGAGGGCTGGAGTCCGAAGAGTTTTGCTGCGCCCTATAGAGGGTTGCAAGCAAAGTGAAATAGACTTCGGCGTTCGTAGACGGTTTCGATACGCCGCCGTTAGACGAAGATCGGCTCCATGTTCAAACGCCGCACGAGGGCGCGCATCTCCTCATCGCTGGGAGGACCATGGAAAGCCTCGGCGGCAGAGAGGACCCGCGGCAGCCGTTCGACGTCGCCGGCGGAGATGACGAAGATGCCTTCGCGCCCCAGCGCCCACGAGACCGCCAGCGCGATGTCGGACGGGTCGTCCAGCGGCTCGTACCATGTCGAGGCGTTGCGGGGCCGGCCCATCCAGGGCCCGTAGGCTATGGACTTGATCGTCTGCACGGCCACGTTGCGCTCGCGGCACGTCGCCTGGAGGGCGTTGAAATTCTCGGCGTAGTACGGGTTCTGCATCGTCAGGAAGTTGTATGGCAGCAGGACCGAATCGAAGTCGAAGCGCTCGAGGCTGCGACGGTGCATCGCTGCCACCTGGGTGCCATGTCCCGTGACGCCGATGAAGCGTACGAGGCCCTGCCGTTTCGCTTCGACCGCCGCTTCGATGGCGCCGCCAGGGCTGAGGGCGATGTCCCACTGGATCGGATCGGAGAGGTTGTGGAGCTGCCAGAGGTCCACGTGGTCGACGCCGAGCCGCTCGAGCGAGCGGTGAAGCTCCGCCATGGCGGCTTCGGCACGGCGCTCGCCCGTCTTCGTGGCGACGAAGAAGCGGTCTGGATAGCGCTTGAGCCAGGGCGCGATGCGCAGCTCGGCGTCGCCATAGCTGGCGGCGACGTCGATGTGGTTGATCCCGTGCTCGAGGAGGAGATCGAGGGTGCGGTCGGCCGTGGCCTGGTCGACGCGGGCTAGAGCCGCCGCGCCGAAAATAATCCGGGTGCTTTCATGGCCGGTGCGGCCGAAGGGCATTCGCGGTATGGGCATGCGCCGATCCTAGACCTCGGGCCGCCGCGAGTCCAGGCGCGCTGGCTTGCGCCGCGGAAGCCGGCGGGCGCCCCGGGGTGCGGCCGAAAGCCGGGTTGGCTATGCTGAGCGGGGGCCCGGACGCGGGCGCCTCGTCAGGGCATGGAAGGCAAAAGCGGCGCGCAAGTCCTGCTCGTCGGCGCGAGGGCCAGGGTGCTTGAGAAGTTGGCAGAGGCCCTCCGCGCCGAAGGCATGAGCGTCCGGTGGGTGGACGACGCCGCGCAAGCGGGCACCCTGGACGGCGCCGACTTCGATGTGGCGGCCTTCGGACGGGGCATCGATGCCGCTACCAGGAATGACCTGCGGAAGGCCCTGTCCGCCCGCAACCCCAAGCTGGCGTTCGTCGAAGGCCTGGCGCCAATAATCCCCCTTTTGGTCGACCAGGTGCTGTACGCGCGGGCTGAGGCCGCCGGGGCTCCGCGGGCGCTCGCGGACTTCGCCTGGCAAGAGGGCGGGAAGCTGGAATTCAGCTTCCGGCTGGATCGCGACTGCGAGGTGGAGATCGACCTCCACCACCTCAACCCCCTGTACATGGCCCGGCGCGTCTCTCTCTACCGCGGCCGTCAGCCCGCCGGCGAGTGCCGGATCGCGACGGGGCGGCGCCTGCCGCGCTTCGGCGAAAGCTATGTCAGCGTGCGCGCGGAAGGCCGTGTCGCCGCGGTTGAGAGGTTGAAGTAGGAGGCGTGGCCGAGGCTTCGCGGAGGACTTAGAGCCGTTCCTCCGCCAGAAGCACTTCCTCCGGAAATATCTCCTCCCACGGCTGCTTCTTCGCGGTCAGCGACTGCTCCACCGAAATCGTCTGCACCATGTCGATGGCGGCCGCGTTCGCCTTGATCCCGTAGGCGAAGGGGTCCGGACCCAGCGCCTTCTGGACTTCGTGGAGGTAGTGCTCGCCGAAGACGAACAGCGTCTGGTAACGGGTCCGCTCCATGGCGATGCGCTTCGCCTCCTCGAAAGCCTCCATGAGACTGCGCGCCACCCAGGGGTGCTCCTTGAGGATGCTTTCGCGGATGGCGGTGGTGTGGTGGGGCGGGTAGATGCCCGTCTTCTGGTAGTAGCGGATGGCCTCGCCCTTGGGATCCGAGAACAGCGTCGTGAAGCCGGGGTCGCCGCGCACATCCTGGTCACGGCGGGCCAAAGACGACCCGCCCTCGCTTCCGCCCCACCCCCACGCCGCGTCGATCTCGCCGCGGCGGAAGAGCTCGCCAATGCCGGCGTTCGCGAAGTGTAGCTCCACGGGCGGCCGCGTGCCGCTGGCCCCCGTGTGGCTGTAGCGCTCGCCGCGCGTCTGGTACCAGACCATGTCCTGCGGCTTGACGCCGAACTCGTGCTGGAGAACGCCCCTGATCCAGAGGCCGCCCGTCTGCTGATAGTCGCCGATGGCGAATCGCTTGCCCTTGAGGTCCTCCGGGTGGTCCTGGCGGATGCCGGACGCCCTGCGGATGACGATGTTGGTATAGGAGAAGTTGCGGTTGTGGAACACGGGCAGGATGCGGTAGGGAAACCCCTTCGCCCGCTCGATGAGGAAAGACGAAAACGACATCTCCGAAAGGTCGTAGCGCTGGAACTTGATCTGGTCGTAGAAGACGCCAGGGACGCCGCCGGGCATTCCCTGGTATTCGAGCGTAATACCCGCGGGCTTCACCTCGCCGCTTATCAACGGGAGCATGCGGTCGTAAGGAGTCATCGCGAAGGTCAGGTGGATATCAGGCATTTTCTGCTCCTCTAGGCGCTGAAGTTCGGGACGCTATCCGCCACGAAGGCGCTTCGTCGCCAGCCGCGCCCCTTCGGCCATGGCGGCGAGCTTCGCCCACGCGACCTCGGCGTGGCCGACACGCGAACCAAGGCCGCAGTCCGTGCCGGCGATGACATTCTCCGGGCCGACCAGCTTCGCGTAGCGGACTAGCCGCTGCGCGACCAGCTCCGGGTGCTCGACGATGTCGGTCGCGTGCCCGACGACGCCGGGGATGAGCACCTTGTCCGGCGGCAGCTTCACGTCCTCGAACACCGTCCACTCCCATTCGTGGCGCGGATTGGACGCCTCGATCGAGATGCCCTCGGCGTTGACTTTGAAGAACAGATCGATGAGGTCGCGCAGGGGCAGGTCGCTCACGTGAGGGTGATGCCCGCTGCCCCAGCAGACGTGGAGGATGACGCTCTCCGGCGGTATGCCCTTGAGAGCCCGATTCAGGGCCTCCACCCGCAGCTCCGCGTATTGGCGATACTCCGCCAGGTCCATGTCCGGATAGATCTGCCAGCCGTCGGCGAGGTCCGGGTCGTCGATGTGGACGATGAGGCCAGCGTCCGTGATGGCCTTGTACTCCTCATGCATCGCGTCGGCCAGGGCGAAGAGGAACTCTTCCTGGGACGCGTAGTACTGGTTGTGGAGCCAATGTTCGATCGTACCCGGCGCCACGGCCATGAGGACGCCGCCGGCGACGTCCTTGCCCGCGATCGCCGCCTTGAGGTTCTCGATGTCGGCTTGGACCGCCTCCTGGCCAACGTAGCGCAGCGGCCCCGTGACGAAGGACTGCCTCCTCCGGAAGCCCTGGCTCATTCGGCCGGAGGGCCCTTCGCGGTTGAAGAAGCCCGGGAAGCGCAGCTGGTCGCGCTTGTTGGTGATCAGAGGCTCGGGGACGTTGTTCGGGTCCGGGGGCTGCTCCTGGTGACCCGCCAGGCGGCTGCGGGCGTAGTACTGAAAGCTGCTCTTCGACTGCTCGCCGTCGTTCACGAAGTCGACGCCCACCTCCACCTGCTTCTCGACGAGCTCGGCGACGGCGCGGCGGAGGCGCCCGGCAAGCGCCTCCCTATCGTAGGGCCTGCCTTCCTCCTTGGCCATCACCATCTCCCTCAGGTCTGGCTCGCGGGGGAGCGTTCCCTGGTGGGTGACCAGGATGCGTTCTGTGCTGCGCTTCATGGCTCTCCTCTAGTCCGTTGCGGATTCGCTCGGCGCCACCCGCGGCGCTCCGCCTGCCTAAACCATCGCAGTGCGGCGGCCAGGGGCGGCCGCCGACCGCAGATTCCCGCTAGCTCTGGCCCGGCTTTGCCTGGGACTTGTCGTACCAGTACTCCGTGTAGATCCGCGCCGAAGACCACTCTGGATTCAAGTCGCCGCTGACGAAGACGCCGTAGTTCCTCAGCCACGGCTGGTGGAGCGTGAAGCCGATGGCGTAACCGGGCAGGAGGATGTTCGGCATCTCCAAGGCAAGCTTGCGCTGAATCTCCTTGATGAGGTTGTTGCGCTTGTTCGCGTCCGGCTCCTGACGGATGGCCAGGGTCATGTCCGAGATCTCCGGAATCGGTTTGGAGGAAATCGTGAACTTCCCGGCGGGGTGGTACATGTTGAGGAACCACGCCTCCTCGTTGTGACCGCCA
>DATMBD010000077.1:0-4166 GCA_035559355.1 Dehalococcoidia bacterium | reverse complement strand
GACGTGGCGCTGCGCACGTGGCGCAACATCACCGGCCTGCGCACGCTCGACATCGCCGCCATCCGGTAGCGCTTGCGCCTTCACTCCGAGACCGCCTCCGACCGCGAGGCGGTCTTTCGCGTTAATGCCCTCGCCTTGGGGGCCGACAACGAGGCTTGGCTCCTCGATTCCCTTCCGGATGGCGGCCGCTTGCTGCTCTCCCCCGCGCCAAGTTCGATGGCAAGGTTCCGGCCGCGTCGAGTTCACGCCAGAGTGTGACCGCTTCAGCTAAGCAGCGCTCTCTGGATTTCCTCGGCGTGCTCCGGGTGGCGGTGAGCGAACGCCGCGACCATGCCGAAGCAACCGCTGAGCATCATGTCGCCGTGAGGCGCCGCGAAGTAGGGCTCCAGACTGCTGTCCCGCAGTCGGTTGCGCTGCGGTCCTGTGACGGCGGGCGGCGGTAATGCCGGTGGGCGGGCGGCGGGCGGCCCTTCCCCAGCGTAGAACACGCCGTGCCCCTGGGAGCCGAAGACCTCCTCGTGGCGCAGATCGCCGCTCACCAGCCTTCGCGTGAAGTCCTCGATCTGCTCGTTGCTCATCTCGCCGGTGTGGTGCTCGTAGAGCGCGAGGATGCGCGTTCCCAGCAAATAGAAGGCCAGCGCATGCATGTTGCCCAGGTTCAGCACCAACCGCTCCTCCCGCCGCGCCACCTCCGGGTCCTGCAGCGCCCCCAAGGCCGCGGCCGGGCCTGTGTCCAGGAACACCGCCGGCGCCCCGGCGTCGATGCAGCGCATGAGGCTGCGGGCCCGCGTCAGGTAGTCCGGCAGCTCCTCAGGCAGGTACGCGAACGAGAGAAGCTCCTGCCCTCGCTCGACGATGCGCCTGAGATGGTCGAAGCGGAAAAGCCGGTCAGAATAGCCGGGCGGCGCCGCGCCGTGGTCCAGGCAGCCGACCGCGAAGCCGTCGAAGCGCCCGTCGACCTCGAACGCGGCAAGGGCCGACCTCAAAGCGCCGAGGTCGAGGTCACGAAGCTGGATCCGCTCCCCGGAAGCGCGAGCGGCCTCGTCCTCGCTGACGATCGTCACGCCCATAGCCCGCACCTTGTCGAGGTCGTCATCGAAGGTAGTTGCCGCTTCTGGCGTGGCGAAGGCCTGCAGCCCAGACCGGAGGTGGTCCTCCAAAGCCCAGGCGCACGGCCCCCCTCCCTGGATCATGCCCGTCAGGACAACGGGTCGTCGGGCCCGCGTCGCGCGCCGGATCCGCTCCGCAGCGATGGCTGTCGCGGAGGGCATCACAAGCTTGACACAGTTTTCCACAGTTCTAGCCGTATCGAAGACGAGGATGTCTTGGGTGCCTGTGCCTACGTCCACTGCTAGGATGCGCATGGTTCTAGGATGGGCGCCCAGCCGCGCCCTGTCGAGACATGGCTTCCGCCACGCCCTTCGTGGCGACTTGCTGCTGCATTGCCGTGGCCGAGCTTGCGAAACTGTTACAAGAGCCGCCGCGTCGATTGCGGGGTTAATCGATATCGAGGATCATGCTTAAGTTGCTCGGGCCTGATGGCCAAAAGGCCCCTGGGTGGAGGTAGGGCGGAAGCATGCGCCGTTCCTGGCGAAGAATCGCGCGCGGCTTTGCGATATCGGTCGCGGTTACCGCGGCCGTCGTCCTTTACACGGAGCTCACCGGCAGCCGCGCCGGAGCGCAGGCAATCCTGTTCTTCGGCATTCTCGTTGCCGCCTGGAGCGGCGGTTTTCGCGCGGGCCTTCTCGGCACGCTCATCTCCTCGGTGATCGTCGTCTACAACTACACGCCGCCCTATGGGCGGCTGGACATCGAGTCCGGCCAGTTCGACCACGTACTCACGTTCGTCCTCACGGGCGTAGTCGCCAGCGCCTTCAGCCTCTGGGGACGCTCGGCCGAACGCAGCGTCGCCCGCACTCGGGACCAGCTCCGCAGCCTGCATCAGAACGCGGCCGCGCTGCTGGAGGCGCGTGACCCTGACGAAATGGCCCGCGTCGCCGTGCAAGAGGGAATCAGGGCCCTTGGCGCCGCTTCCGGCCTCGTTGCGGCCCATCGGGAGCGGGCAAACGCCTTCGAACTGCTCGGCGTGGTCAGCATGAACGACAACGAACGCGAGTATTGGCGCACTTCCTGGCCGCCTTCCTCCACTCCCGCCGCCAACGCCTTCTTCCTGCAACGATCGATTTTCATCCGCGATCCCGCGTCCTTGACGCGTCAGTACCCGGCTTTCAGCGCCCTGCCAACTGGCTCGAAGGGGGCGCTTGCGGCCGTGCCCTTGACGGTCCGCAACCGGCGCTATGGCGTGCTCTGCCTCTGCTTCGATGGCGCCCACCGTTTCGCTCCCAATGAAATCGAGCTGATCCGCACGCTGACGAACCAGGCGGCCCAGGCCTTCGACCGGGCGGACCTGCTTGCCTCCGTGGGGCGCCAGGCAGAGCAGTTCCGTGTCCTGGCCGAAGCGTCGCTCGCCTTCTCCGAGCTCGAACTGGACGCGGCGGCGGCGCTCGACCAGCTCGCGGGCGTTTGCGCCGCCCGCGTCGCCGACTTCGTCGCCGTTTACAGGCTAAGCGCCAACAGGTCGCGCCTCGACCTCGCCGCCGCCCGCGACACGGACGGCGAGCGCCTGCGTTGCCGGCAGGCGGCGTGTCGCGTGCTGGCCGTCGCCGATACGATAACCGGCTCCGTCGCCGCCAGCGGCACTTCCCGATTCCTGCCTCAGTTCCCCGCCGAACGCCTGCCGGAGCTCTTTCCAGCCGGCTCCGGATGCCTGCCTCCGGAGGAACTGGTGGACGTCTTGAGCCTGCCGATCGCCGCCCACGGCCAGGTGCTCGGCGTCGTCACCCTCGCGAGGCCTTCTTCGAACGGCTTCGCCGGCCCTCAAATCGAGCTCGCCCGGGAGGTCACCCGGCGGGCAGGCCTTGCCCTTCTCGCCGCCGAGGAACGGCATGGCGCCCAGCGCGAATTGGCCCTCCGCCGCCGTGTCGAGGAGGACCTCCGCGAGCACCAACGGAAGCTCAATGAAGCCCTCGCCGCCAAGGATGAGTTCCTCGGACTGGTTTCCCACGAGCTCCGGACGCCCTTGACGACGATCCGCGGCAACGCCGACATCCTCCGCCGACGGCCCGACCTCCCGGACGACGTCCGCTCTCAGGCAATCTACGACATCGCTGCCGAATCCGAGCGTCTCAACCGCATCATCGAAAACATGCTCTACCTGGCCAGGCTGGAGGCCGGCAAGCGCCCCGAGCTCGAACCCGTGCTTCTCCATCACGTCGTCACCCACGCCACCGCCGACTTCTGCCGCCAGATGCCCAAGGCAGACGTGCGTCTGGGCGACATCGACCGCGACCTCATCGTCGAAGGCAACGAGGAATACATCCAGCAGATCCTGCAGAACGTCCTCAGCAACGCCGTCAAATACAGCCCTCCCGGTTCGACGATCGAAGTCGAAGTCTCGCGCAGCGGGTCCAATGCCGTCATCTCGGTTGCCGACCGCGGTATCGGCATTAACCAGCATGACGCCTCTCGTCTGTTCGAGCCCTTCTTCCGGGACACGATCGAGGGCCGGCATATCTCCGGCCTCGGCATCGGCCTGGCGGTATGCAAGCGTCTCGCCGAGGCCCAGCGCGGGACGATGGAGGCACGGCCGCGCGAAGGCGGCGGCTCCGTCTTCTCGCTCCTCCTGCCCGTATGGGAAGAGGAGGGCAACGTCGCGCTGTAGCCGCCCTAAGCAAGGCAGCACCCCTGGCTAGAATCCGGCACTCGAAGCGAAGCCGCCTGCCCTCTGCCAGCCTTGCCTGCGCATCAGATCGCAAGCAGCTCCAGCGCGCAGCATTCCGCCCAGGGCCTGGCGCCGCAGCCCCGGAACAAGCCCCCGTTGCCAGGCGCCTCAGACTGGAATCCGGCGGGCGTTCTACCGGCCGGGCGGCGCGTCCAGACGAACAGCCAGGCCCTCCAGCTTCGGAGCTGCGGGCTCGTAGCGCTTCAGGACCTCTGGATCGTGGCCGGGCACGAGGTGTTGCGGTGAATCAGCCAGTTCCCGCAGCGTCTTGAAGCCGGCGATGACGCGTTCGGCGTCGTGGGTCGTGGCGAAGGGGCGCTCGGTCTCGACGTTCTCGTAGTAGTGGCTCGCGTCCGAGGTCAGCACCACCAAGCCGCGGCGCGTG
>DATMBD010000076.1:0-7115 GCA_035559355.1 Dehalococcoidia bacterium | reverse complement strand
ATAACGAAGTCGACCGATAACCTTTCACGGAAATAAACGCCGAGTCCGTTCGACCTGCGGAGCGGGGGAACGCGTCCGGGGTGAATTCCTCGCCTCGTTGGCGGATCGGCCTGGGCGGGGCCCAGATGGCGTCGTTCAACTTCCTCCTCGCCTTGGCGCCACCTAGGAGGCTGCCAAGCTACACGGCCTTTTACCAGCTGACCCAGTTTGCCGTGACGTTTGCCGGACCGCTCGCCGGCGGCTTGGTCCTCGGCGCGCTCGGTTTCCAGGCCGTGTTCGCTGTCTCCGCGGCGGGAAGGCTGGCCGCCACCGCGTTCCAGGCAGTGTTTCTGCTGGATGAGGAGAAGGAGCGCGACCCTCCCGTGGATGGCCGACGGGCTTGGGTCCTCGCCGGAGACCGCGCCTAATATCCGACCGATTCTTAACGAGCGGTTAGGGGCGTCATAGCAAAGCGCAAGGCTGGAACTGGCAGGCTTGAGACGGCGCATGACGAAGATTGTCCTGATCCTGAGCTTTGCTGCCCTCGCCTTCATCGGCTGCGGGAGCATCGATCTCGGCCGGGATGAAGCCGAGCCGTCGTCGCAGGCTCCAGGCGGGGCGGCAAGCGCCTGCCCGAGCGGGTCGCTGGAAGGTTGCTTCGGCTTCGACGAAATGGACCGATATCTAGAAGCCGTCTTGCCGATGGTGCAGCAGTTCTTCCGGGAGCGTCGGCCGGGGCTGCCGGAGCCACAGGACGTTGTATACATCCGCCGGGGCGAGACATTGCTTCAGCCCTGCTTCGACCCCAGCGGCCGCCCCGGCCTGGCGACCAGCGCCTCTTTCGAGTACTGCGCGGCCAACCAGACCATCTACATCGGGCAGGACCTCCTCTGGGAGTTCTATCGGGGCGCGGGCGATGCAGCCCCGGCCATCGCCTTGGCGCACGAATGGGGCCACCACGTCCAGGTCATGCTCCGCGTGCCGCCGCCTCAAACGGCCTCTCAGAGCGTGCGCTTCGAGAACCAGGCCGACTGTATCTCCGGAGCCTGGGCCCGCTATGCCGACGAGAAAGGCTGGCTCGAGACCGAGGACGACCTCCAGGACGTGGAGACCCTGATCGCCGCCATCGGCGCTCGCGAGGGCTCCGGCCGCGATCACGGGACCGCCCAGGAGCGGGCAGACGCCTTTCGCGCCGGGTACGAGCGCGGCCTTCGGGCCTGCAATGCCTTCTTCCCCCAGACGCCGATCGCCTGAGAGGGCTTCCTGGAAGTCAGCCGCCTGACCTTCGGCTCATCCTCCCGGTCAGCGAAAGAATCAAGCGCGAGGGCTTTTGGTACACGATCGCGGCGGATAAGCGGCCGGCAACGCGACGCTGACGGGGACGTGCGGTGGCCGCGAAGAGTGTTTGCAAGTGTCGGTGCGTTAGTTTGACCCTATCAGAAACGCGGTGCTAGCATGCGGGAGGATTGTGATAGTTGTTACCAGGCTGCTGCACCTGGTCTTAGAGAGCGGCTTCACTAGCAGGACCCGCGTCCATGCAGGCTTTATTCGATAACTACGCAGCAGTCTTGCTCGCGGCTCTTACGGGCTGCGTGCTCGTGGTCGTGGCCATCCTTGCCACGCGCCTCCTGGCGCCGTTCTCCCCGAACCGGGAGAAGGGCATCCCTTACGAGTGCGGCATGCTGCCTATTGGCCGCGTCCGCTCCCAGATTCACGTCCGCTACTACGTGTACGCGATTCTGTTTCTGATCTTCGATGTCGAAGCCGTGTTCCTGTTCCCATGGGCCGTCTCCGTGGTCCAAACGGGCGAGGTCGCTCTCTACTCCATGATCGTCTTCATTTTGATTCTGGGCGCCGGCCTGGCCTACGCCTGGAAGAAGGGTGCATTGGAATGGAAGTAAACGAAGAGCGCCAGCCCGAACAACCGGTCAGCGCCGAGGAGGTCGCCGCGGCCGCGGAAGCGAGTCCCGAAGACGTCGCTGGCGAGCGCGTGGCCCAACAGCCGGAAGCCGGAGCTCAACCGCCTGCCAGCCGCGACCCGCAGCCTGCCGCAGCGGGTCAGGAACGGCCGCCACGGGCCGCCGAACGCCCGCCCCGACCGCCCGCCCAGGCGACGACCGGCGAGCGACCGCCGCGGTCGACATCCGACGTGCCCGGGCGCGTGCCGGAGCCTGCCGCGGTGGCAGTCGCTCAGCCGCGGCCTGAGTCCGTCGGAGTGCGCCTCGAGAACCTGCGGTTGACGCCTGTCGAAATCGAACAGCCCAAGGCGCTGTACCGCTCGGTCCTGCCGGGGATTCTTCAGGTCCCGGCGGACTTCATCATCGCGGCGGCGCGGAAAAGCTCGCTCTGGCCGATGACGTTCGGCCTGGCCTGCTGCGCCATCGAGATGATCGCCACCTACATGTCCCACCACGATCTCGACCGCTTCGGCATCGTGCCGTGGCCGTCGCCGCGCCAGTGCGACGTCATGATCGTGGCCGGAACCGTGACCAAGAAGATGGCGCCGGCGGTCAAGCTCCTCTATCAGCAGATGCCGAACCCGAAGTGGGTGATCTCCATGGGCGCCTGCGCAACGAACGGCGGCCCCTACACCCGCTACGATCGCGTCCTCCAGGGCGTTGACAAGATCATCCCCGTGGACGTCTACGTGCCGGGGTGCCCGCCGCGCCCAGAGGCCCTGATCGACGGGTTCGTCGCCCTCCAGAACAAGATCATGGAAGAACGGAGCCGCGTGGGATGAGCCCGGAAGAGCGTAGAGCGCCGGCCCAACCCGCAGTCGTGGCGCCTCCCGAGGGGTCAGTCGCCGATTTGTTCAAGGCGGCCCTGCCGGACGTGGAGATGACGGCCATCCAGGGAGCGCTGGATGTGCTCCTGATCGTCGATGGCAAAGACGCCCACAGAGTCCTGGAGACGGCGAAGCACCATCCCGCGCTGGCGTTCGACTTCCTCAGGAACCTGTGCGGCGTGGACTATGAGGCGGAGGGCTTCGAGGTGGTGTATCACCTCTACTCTTACAAACACCGCCACAACGTGACCATCCGGGCGAAGGTGCCGCGGGAGGACCCCCGCATCCAGACCGCGAGCGACATCTGGCGGGCGGCGGACTGGCACGAGCGGGAGTGCCGCGACATGTTCGGCATCGTCTTCGAGGGCCACCCGAACCTCGTGCCGCTCCTGTTGCCCGAGGACATGCTGGACCACTTCCCGCTGCGCAAGGACAATCCCTTGGCGCCCCTGGAGGAGTGGCAGGGCGAGGCGCTGGGCCCCGAAATGGGCCGCGCCGGCCACATACCGCCCGGGTCCGGCTTCGACGTGGAGCCTTCGGCGGAAGGGGAATAAGCGGTGGCTATCGAACCCGAGACCCAGGTCGAACGCGAATTCGAGACGCAGGATCTCTTCGTCAACATCGGCCCCCAGCATCCGGCGACGCACGGCGTCTTCCGGATGGTGCTGGAGGTGGACGGCGAAGTGGTGCGGAACCTCATCCCCCACATCGGCTACATGCATCGCGGCGGCGAAAAGCTCTCCGAGCACATGGACTACCGGCAGGCCATCGGTTACCAGGACCGCACCGAGTACCTTTCTCAGTTCAACGCGGAGCTTTGCTACGTCCTCGCCGTCGAAAAGCTGGCCGGCTTGGTCCCGCCGGAGCGGGCGGAGTACATCCGCATCATCCTTACGGAGCTGAACCGCGTCTCCAGCCACTTCATGTTTCTCGGCGCCTTCGGAACGGATCTCGGCGTCTTCGGCACGTCGTTCACGTACGCGTTCCGGGAGCGGGAGCACATCCTGGACCTCTTCGAAGAGGTCTCCGGCGACCGCCTCATGTACGCCTATTTCCGGCCCGGGGGCGTTGCCTGGGACGTCCCGCGCGATTTCAAGGACCGCGTGCGTTGGGTGTGCAAGCAGGCGCTGGTCGGCGCGGACGACATGGACAAGCTCCTCACCGACAACGAGATTTTCATCGCCCGCACGCGCAACATCGGCAAGCTGTCGATCGAGGACGCGATTGACTACGGCGTGACCGGTCCCATGCTGCGTGCTTCCGGAATGAAGTTCGACCTCCGGCGGGACGAGCCCTATTCGATCTACGACCGCTTCGACTTCGACATCCCGGTGGGCACGAACGGTGACTGCTATGACCGCTACCTGGTGCGGCTGCAGGAAATCAGGGAGTCGATCCGGATCGTGGAGCAGGCGGTGGAGCAGATGCCGGACGAGGGGCCGATCCTGCCGGAGCGGATGCCGCGCATGCTGCGCCCAGCCGCCGGCGAGGTCTACATGCGCTGCGAAGATCCCCGCGGTGAGTACGGCGTGTACATCATCTCGAAAGGCGCCACGCAGCCCTACCGCTGCCGCATCCGCTCCCCGTCTTTCTGCAACCTCTCGGCGTTGAAGCACATGACCGTCGGCCACTTCGTCGCGGATGCCGTGACCATCCTGGGCGCGACGGACATCGTGCTCTGCTCGGTGGACAGGTGATGCGGCCTAACGGGCGGGGCAATCGGGTGGTCAAGCAAACGGGGATGGAGGTCTAGGAGTGGCGCTGCTCCTGTGGGGCATCTTCGGCGTGGACATGAACGTCTGGCTGGACGCTTTCCTGCGCCTCCAGATCGTGGTCATCGTCATGACCGTGACAGTGATGGGCCTGATTTACATCGAGCGCAAGTTCGTTGGCCGCATCCAGATGCGCCTCGGTCCCATGAGGACGGGCCCCTACGGCACGCTGCAGTCGGTCGCCGACGCGCTCAAGCTCCTGACGAAAGAGGACATTCGGCCGGCGACAGCGGACTTCTGGCTCTTCGAGCTGGCGCCCTACGTGACCTTCGTGCCGGTGTTCATGACCCTCCTTGCCCTTCCGTTCATGGAAGGCTGGTTCGTGCGCGACCTCCAGCTCGGCCTGTTTTACATCGTCGCCATCCCCGGTGTGACCGTGATCGGCTACCTCATGGCGGGCTGGGCGTCCGACAACAAATACGCGCTGCTCGGGGCCGTGCGGTCCGCCGCCCAGCTCATCAGCTATGAGTTGCCTCTGGTGCTGGCTGTGCTGGCGGTCTCGATGGTCGCGGGCTCCCTCAACCTGAACGACATCATCCTCCAGCAGGACACAGTGCCGAACCTGGTGCTGCAGCCGCTGCCGTTCCTCATCCTCCTGACGGCCGTCCTCGCAGAGCTATCGCGGCGGCCGTTCGATATCCCCATCGGCGAGTCCGAGCTCGTTGGCGGGCCGTGGGTGGAGTACAGCGGCATCCGCTGGAGCATCATCTTCGCCCTCACGGAGTACGCTGGCCTGTGGGCGTTTTCGCTCATCGGCGCCATGGTGTTCCTCGGCGGCTGGGAGTGGCCGTTCGGAACCCGCGACTTCTGGGGCGACTTCGACTTCGTCTACCAGTTGGCGCTAGTGTTCTCGAAGTCCTTCCTGCTGATCCTGACGATGATGTGGATAAGCGCGACCTTCCCACGCCTGCGCATCGACCAGCTGATGGCGTTCTGCTGGAAGATCTTGCTGCCGTTCGGCTTCCTTCAAGTGATTATTAACGGTATTGTCCTGACGTACGTCGACGATTCGGAGACGGCCAGGAACGTGATCCTGTTCCTGACGTCTAGCGCGTTGGTCGTAGCGATGGCGTACGTAATCTATCTGGCGACGAGGCAGCCTTCCCGTGAGGAGCGGGTGGGCGCCATACTCGCCGCGAGGAGCGCTCAATGATCGGGGTCCTACGCTCGCTGACCGCGACCATGGCGACGATGATGCGAAAGCCGGTGACGATCGAGTATCCAAGCAAGCACCGGAGGGTGCCGGAGCGGGATCGCGCCTTCCCGATCTTGCTCTGGGACTTCGAGGCAGACGAGCCGTTCTGCACGGGCTGTCACGCCTGCGAACGCGCCTGCCCGGTGGAGTGCATGACGGTGACCATGAAGGACAACCCAAAGCACGCCGAGGGCAAGAGCAAGCGCCGCAAAATCGTGGACGAGTTCTTCATCGACTACGGGCGCTGCATGCGCTGCAACATCTGCGTGGAGGTCTGCAACT
Organism: Dehalococcoidia bacterium; assembly: GCA_035559355.1. GTDB lineage: Bacteria > Chloroflexota > Dehalococcoidia > DSTF01 > WHTK01 > WHTK01. The sequence continues at coordinate 1,102 of DATMBD010000076.1, read as the reverse complement.
TCGACGCGATCGCCATGAACAACACCTGGACGGGTCATGAGCTGTCCAGCGTTGACCGCAAGGACCTCATCATGGACAAGGAGCAGCTGCTTGCGCTCTCCAAGGCCAAGCAGATCAGGCCCTGGGTGCCTTCGTGACGGTAGCGGAATTCATCTTCTACGTGCTCGCCGCGGTGGCCATCGTCTCCTCGCTAGGAGTGGTGACGATTCCGAACGTGGTCCACGCGGCCCTGTTCCTGATCCTCTCGCTGCTGGCCGTGGCCGGCTTCTACATCCTCCTCTCCAGCGAGTTCCTGGCCCTGGTCCAGGTCTTGATCTACGCCGGCGCGGTGGCAACCATCGTTCTTTTCGGTCTCATGCTCACGCGGGGACGGGACGAGCTCATGCCTAGTGTTGGCGCTGGGGCGCAATGGCCGATCGCCCTCCTCGCGACCGTCGTGCTCATCGCGGCGATGGGCACGGCCGTGCTGGACTCCGAGTGGCCCCGCGACGTCGGCGAAGTGACCATGGTCAGCATCAACACCATTGGCGGTGCGCTCTTCCGCGACTGGCTGCTGCCGTTCGAAATCGCGTCCGTGGTCCTGCTCGTGGCATTGATCGGCGCTGTCGTCATCGCGCGCCAGGAAGAAGGGGAGGCTTAGTTGGATACTGCCGCCGAGCAGATCCCGCTGGAAAGCTTCCTCTTCGTTTCCGCAGTCATCTTTTCTCTAGGCGTTTTCGGCGTCCTTTCGCGGCGGAACGCGGTCCAGATCCTGATGTCCGTGGAGCTGATGCTGAACGCGGTGGCCGTGAACTTCGTCGCCTTTGCCACCTATACCGACGGAACCTTGTTCCGCGGCCTGATCTTCGCGGTGTTCGTGATCATCATCGCCGCGGCGGAGGTCGGCTTGGCCTTGGGAATCATCCTGCGCGTTTTCAGGACACGGGCCACGGCGAATGTGGACGAAGTGAACCAGTTGAGATGGTAGGACTGCAGACCAAGAGCCAGGAGCCAGCAAGGACGCCCCTCACCTGCACGTGGGCGAGGGAGGGAACTCCCCAACTGGCCGTTCACCGCTCCCGAGGAGAGACGTAGAGATGGGCATGGAGCAGGCATGGCTGTT
>DATMBD010000075.1:0-3954 GCA_035559355.1 Dehalococcoidia bacterium | reverse complement strand
ACCATCTACTTCCACAACCAGTCTCGCTTTCGCGCAATAAAAATCGACCAAGAATTGCCCAATGGCGTGCTGGCGTCTGAATTTTGCTCCGTCCAGCTTCCGGTTTCTCAAAGCCTGCCAGAGCCTGACTTCTGCGGCGGTCGCATGGGCCCTCATTGCCCGCGCTGGTGTCCGCAGTTCCGCCCATGTCTCCGGTGGCGTCTTCCATTCGTAGGTCTCTCGCGGGTCGCGCACACCTCACCCCCTTTGTCCCCCTCTCCGATTCTCGGAGAGGGGGTTGCGACGGCATAATACGTGTCCCCCTCTCCGAACCTCGGAGAGGGGCTGGGGGTGAGGTCCGGCCGCATCACCTCACTTCCCTTCTTCCCTTCTCCGGCCTCCGAAGCGGGGTTGCGCCGGCATAATACGTGTCCCCCTCTCCGATTCTCGGAGAGGGGCTATGGGTGAGGTCGGGCCGCGCTTCTTCGAATCTCCGAGTGAGAGCGGTGAGGTCACCGGTTCGCCATCGGCGTCTGAGGCTCGGGGTTGCGGCGCTCCATGATGCTGTCGAAGCGGGCGCGGAAGCGCTCGTCCCAGTCGTGATCCGTCATCACCCAAAACCTGCCTTCGCGAATCGCGTCGACGACCATGTCGGCGGCCAGCTCCGGCGGGCGGCCGCGGGCAAGGTTCTCGGCGAAGCTGGCTTGGCGCCGCTGCTCCTGCTCCGGCGGCGGCGAGGGATTGCGAAGCTCCTCCGGCCGAACGCGACCGCTGTTCGCGGGAAGGTTGGTGGCCAGGACGCCGGGGCAAAGGCAGGTCACGCCAATGCGTCCTCCCGCTTGGAGGAGGTTGAAGTAGAGATACTCCGAGAGCGCCACAACCGCGTGCTTCGTGACGTTGTAGATCGTCGACGAGTGGGCGATGCCCGCCGAAGACGCAGTGTTGATGACGTGGCCTTCTTCTCCGTGGGAAAGCATGCGCGGCACGAATGCGCGGATGCCGTGCACGACGCTCCAGAAGTTCACGCCCATCATCCACTGCCAGTCCTTCTCCGTCGTTTCCCAGACCGGGACGGCCAGTGGGCCAAGGACTCCGGCGTTGTTATGAAGCACGTGGACTTTGCCGTAGGCCTTGTGTGCGCGGTCGCACAACGCCTGAACCGCCTCGAGCTTCGAGACGTCGGTGGGGACACCCGTGACCTCCGCGCCTTGGGAGCGCAGGGCGTCGACGGCCGAAGCCAGCGTCGCCGCGTCGATGTCCGCCAGGACGAGCTTCATGCCCTCCTTCGCCAGGCGCCGGGCCACCGCATTGCCGATGCCGCTCGCCGCCCCCGTGATCACCGCTACCTTGCCTGAAAGTTCATGCATGACCTTTCTCCTCAGCGCCTACCCCGACGGGCTTCCAAGCCCGGAGGGACGTAGCCGCGGCTAGCCCCCGGGCGCAACCATCACCTGAATCAAGGGGCCCAAAGGCACGGACGGGTCGAGCGGGTTGCGCTCCTTCGCCGCCGCGACGAAGCGGTCCGCGTCTTCCGGCAGCAGCAGGCGCTGAGAGACCAAGCGCTCGCAGCAGGCCGCCACTGCCTGCACGTACGCCTCGTGGCTGGGATAGCGCTCTTCGATCGACGGCCGCGGGTCCTTGTTGGCAAGCCGCTCCGCCTTCGTGCGGGCGAAGGGCACGAAGCTGCCTGTATTCCAGAATTGCTCTCCCTCCGCGAAGCCCGCCTTGCGCAGCGACCAGCCATTGTATGTCCCGAGCGGCACCTCCACGTCAGGGTATCGAAGCCCGGCGATCGTATTGCCGTCCGAATCGATTTGCGGCACGCGGACGGGATACTCCTGGCCGGGAATCGGCTTCGGGGGGAAGACGCTGACGATGCCCTTTTCGAAGTCCGGGCCGTAGTCGTAGCGCGGCAGGCGGCTGGGCCCCTTGGGGAGGTTGACGCCCGCGAGCTTGGGGTAGCGGGACAGCACCTCCTCGGCCGTGACGAGCGTGCCGTCCGCCGAGCGCGGGATGAGGTTATCGGGCGGGGGCGTCCCGTCCGTCGCCCATTGGTCGAGGAGGACGAGCATGGCTCGCCGGTAAGGGGCCGCCGACATCGTGTTCGGCGTCAGCTGGCCGATCCAGACGGGGTCGTTCAGGGGCCGAGCCATGTGCGGCGTGCCGGTCAGGTGGTACATGCGAGCGAAGTCCGGTATTTCGACGTCGCTGCCATCGGCAGGATTGGTGTGCGTCAGGGAGACGTGCCGGACCCAGTAGTCGCCTTCCGTGTGCGTGTGGATGACGATGGGATCCGTTTCCGGCCGCTTCCATAAGCCTTCGTTCTTTTCGGAAAAGGGGTCAGGGACCGCGACGAACGTGAAAGGATAGTACTCGGCGGGCCACTGGTGTTCCTCGTGCTGGCGCGGATACCGTCCCACCTGGGCGAAGCGCATGTTGTGAAAGACGCGGCCGCTGCCCGTGTGCGTGTGCACGGCGTCGAAGACGCGGCGTCCATCCGCGTCGACGTTCCAGCCCTCGTAGACATACTCCCGCACGACGCGGCCGCTGAGGGACACACCGGTCCCGTACACCTTGTCGACATGACCCGCGAGCGGGTTCGGCGCGCCCGACGAGTCCTCTGAGCCGTAACGCAGGAAGGAGACCAGGTCGCGCACCCCGAGGAAGCCGAGGCCCATAACCCGCGAGCCCTCCGTTTCGTAGATGAGCTCGTAGATCCAGCCCGGCTTGAAGCCGCCCTTGACGTAGAGGTCCTCGTTGGAGGGCGTGAGGACCGTCTGCCCGTCCCTGAGCTCCGCCTTCGCCAAATCCCACTCGCTGTCGGGCACCGGCACGCGCGGGTCCTGCTCCCGCTCGCGCACGGTCAGCGTCGCCGTAGACCGGTCGACCACGGGGTAGGGCTGGACGTCCTCGCCCCGCTCAGCGCCCGCGCTGACCCCCATGGACAGGATGCCCGGCTGTACGACGCTGAACTCCTGGCGCACCTTGCCGCGCAGCCTCTTGCCGTCGAGCGTCGCCTCGGGCAGGAAAGCGACGCAGTTCGTGCCGCGATCGATGAGGTCGCCTTGCCAGCCGGACCAGACGCAGGTGTAGCCGAGGCGCATGAGGAAGCCGTCGCCGGCGTAGTCGGGGCTGCGCCAATCGAGGCCGCGGCCATAGTTGAGGCCGGTGACGATTCCCTTGCCGCCGCGATTGGAGAACTCGTAGAAGATGCGGCGGTTGCCTCGGGAGAGGTCGACCGGCTTCAGGATGTCGACCGTCGCCGAAAACTCGACGAGCCCTTTGGCGTTGCGGGGCGCGAGGTCGAGGTCGCAGATGTAGGGCAGCCCCGGCTCCTCGGGGTCGATGGCGAAGTGCGCTCTGCCCGCCAGCCACTCGTAGGGGCCGGTTTCGCCGAAGCTTCTCCCGCCGGCGAACGGCTCGCGCGTGGTTATCTCCAGCCTGATCTCATTGCGGGCCATCTTTTGCACTCCTCCCTTTGCGGTGCGGGACAGGGGCTATTCTCCACCAGCGAAGATGCCAGCGGAAGGCTCGCGGCGGCGGGCCCGCCATCGCCATGAGACGAGCCGACGCACCTGGAAGCAGCCATTGAGAGCAGCCCTCGTTAGAGGCTGCCTCGGCTTCGGTAGCGGCTGGCCGACCTCGGCGAAGACGCGCCCTCCCGCGGTACCTCACGCCTGATGTTCCTGGCCGAATTTGGGGGGTGCTGGAAGGCTGCCGGTCTCCATCTCCGAGCCACGAGAGGGCGCCGCGCCCGAACTACGCGTCCCCCTCTCCAAACCTCGGAGAGGGGGTTAGGGGTGAAGTCGGCCGGGCCGGCATCTTGGAGCCAGCCGTAAGCGCCCTTAGCGTCGAGGCGGCTTCTTGCCGTGGCTGGGTGAGACGCCGCTTAGCAGCACCGTCCGGTTGGCCTGGTAGCCACCCGTGCGCAGATGCAGCGTGTAATGGCCATCCTTGAGGCCTGAGAACGAGACC
>DATMBD010000074.1:0-2433 GCA_035559355.1 Dehalococcoidia bacterium | reverse complement strand
TTTCCTTTCCACAAAGGGTTACGTGGAACGAATCCCGGACGCCAAGGACGCGCGGGCTCGCCTGGTGCGCTTGACGGAGAAAGGGCGCGAGGTCGAGCGTATCGCCCGGCGGGCAATAGCCGCCCTGCGGGGGGAATGGGCGGAAGTTTTGGGCCGAGAGCAGATGGCCGCCTTCGAGGCCACGTTGTGGGCGCTCGTGGATGTCATCGAGGGCGAGCGCGGACGCCCGCGCGGCGGCGGCTGACGCCTCATAGCTCCTGCCGCGGGCCGCCCTATACTAAGGGGCGATGGCAAGGATAACGGCCTCCGTCGAAGAGCAGATGAGCGTGCTGATGAGCGGCGTCGACTACGGCGACGCGAACATCCAGCGCACGATGGAGGAAGACCTGCGCGAGCGGCTGCAAACGGGCAGGCCCTTGCGCGTCTATGCCGGCTTCGACCCCACGGGCACGGGTCTCCACCTTGGCCACCTGGTGCCGATGCTCAAGCTGCGCCAGTTCCAGCGCTTCGGTCATGAGGTCACCTTCCTCATGGGGACGATGACGGCGGTGGTCGGAGATCCTTCGGACAAGAGCGCGGCGCGGCAGATGCTGACCGCCGAGGAGGTGGAAGCGAACGCGCGCACGTGGCTCGACCAGGCGTTTCGGGTGCTCGACCCCGAGAGGACGCGCATCGCCCGCAACGGCGAATGGCTGGCGCCCCTGACGCTAGCCGAGGTCGTCCAGCTGGCCTCTAAGTTCACCGTCGGCCAATTCCTGGACCATGAGACGTTCCGCCGGCGGATGGAGGAGGGGAAGCCCCTCTACCTGCACGAGTTCATCTACGCCCTCATGCAGGCCTATGACGCCTACTATCTCAAGACGGACGTGCAGGTGGGCGGCACCGATCAGCTCTTCAACATCATGCAAGGCCGCCACCTGCAGCGGGCCATGGGGGAACGGCCGCTGGTGGCCGTGTGCGTGCCCCTGCTCCTGGGCACCGATGGCCGCGAAAAGATGTCGAAGTCGTTGGGCAATTACATCGGCCTGGACGAAGAGCCCTCCGATATGTACGGGAAGCTGATGTCGATCGCCGACTCGCTGCTCGTCAACTACTACACGCACCTGACGGAGATGTCGCGGGACGAGGTCGCGGAGCTCGAGCGGGGGCTGGCGAGCGGCGCCGTCAAGCCCATGGAGGCGAAGAAACGGCTGGCCTACTCAGTGGTGGAGCTGCTGCACGGCCGGGAAGCGGCCGAGGCGGCTCAGGCGGAGTTCGAAGTCATCCACCAAACGCAGACCCCGCTCCCCACTCCGGAAGCTATGGCTTCTGATTTGATTCCCTTGCCCGCAACCACCGTCGACGTACCTGTCGATTTCGAACGGGAGCCGTGGGCGCAAGTCTCTTTGCCGCATCTATTGCACCAAAGCGGCGTGGTCTCCAGCGTCTCGGCGGCGCGGCGGCTCATCGAGCAGGGTGCGGTCGAACAGATCGGCTCGTCGAGTAGGCAAGAGGGATGGTTCAGCAGGCAACATCCCAAGGTCCTTGGGAAGCCGACGTTTCAGGCGGAACCGGGAATGGTGATTCGTGTGGGCAAGGCGAAGTTCATCCGCATCGTGAAAGCTTGAAAAGATGACTGAGAGGTCTTCCGCGGAAGCCGAGATGCGCAAGGCCTGCGACGCCATCCTCCGCGGCGACATCATGTCGGCGCTCTCGGAGCTGACGCCGGAGGCGTTCGCGGAGGCCATGGCCCTCGGCGCCGAAATCACCGCCCTCCCCACACCCGAGAGTTACGTCATCGAGTCCCAGGAAGAAATCGACGGCGAATTCCGCTTCCGCGTCCGCTTCAAGACCTCGTCCCGGGACATCGTCGCCAACACGACCTGGCGGCTGGTGGACGGAGCCTGGAAGATCACCCACATCAGCGCCGACGGCCTCCGCTGACCGGTAGCGTCCCTAGACGCCAGGCCAGCTGAGCGAGCTCCCGAGCCTGAACCAGCTCGGGGACCTTCCCCGTCGGCGACGATAGGCCCTGCAGACGACCTGCCTAAGTCAAACAGGACGTTTCGCAACAACTCAGCGAAAGGCGCGGCTAGTGGTGGCCGTGCTCCGGCATATCGACCTCCTCCGGAGCATGTTCTAGGCCGAAGTACCATTTCACGGCGTAAATCAGGCCCAGGAAGAGCATCACGCCGAGAGCGACCACGAAAGTGCCGATGACCTTTTCGTCACGGCTGGGATTGAACTCCGCCGAAGCAACCGCCGCGCTCGCCAGGAAGGCGGACAGCGCGAAACCGAGCGAGAAAGCCAGTCTTTCGAGCACGGGAGACCTCTACGCGGGCAAGAGTTCGAATACCGGCGAAAATCCTAGCACGCTGCCCGCTTATGGGGCAGACACTTCTCGCAGGCCGGCGAGGTCCTGGCGGGCCACCACCCGGCCGCCGCGGATGAAGA
>DATMBD010000073.1:0-2738 GCA_035559355.1 Dehalococcoidia bacterium | reverse complement strand
CCCTCTGCCGGGAGGCAGCCATGGTCACGCTCCGCAAGATCTCCGAGGAGATCCCCCTCGAAGCCGAGTTCATTCCCTACGACCTCCTCAGCCGCCTGGAAGTGACCATGAACGACTTCCTCGAGGCCCTGAACGAGGTCGAACCCTCCGCTCTGCGCGAGGTGTTCACCGAAGTGCCGGACGTGCGTTGGGAGGATGTCGGCGGGCTGGAAGAGGCGAAGTCGATGCTCAAGCAGATCATCGAATGGCCGCTCCAGTACGCAGATCTCTTCGAGCGGGCGGACACGGCCCCGCCGAAGGGCGTGCTCCTCACGGGACCCAGCGGCACCGGCAAGACCTTGCTCGCCAAGGCGGTCGCGCACGAATGCGGCGTCAACTTCATCTCCGTGAAGGGGCCGGAACTGCTCTCGAAGTGGGTCGGCGACACAGAACACCGCATCCGAGACGTTTTCAAGATCGCGAGGCTTTCGAGCCCCTGCATCATCTTCTTCGACGAACTGGAGGCTATCGCTGGCCAGCGAGGTGGCAGCGAGACGAACGTCACCGAGCGCGTCCTCAGCCAGATGCTCACCGAGATGGACGGCATCGAAGAGCTGCGCGGCGTCGTCGTCCTCGGGGCGACGAACCGGCCGGACCTCCTCGATCCCGCCTTGCTGCGCGCCGGCCGCTTCGAGGTACGGTTGGAGCTCCCCGTCCCGGATGCCGAGTCGAGGCGGGCGATCTTCGGCGTGCACATGCGCACCAAGCCGCTGGCCGAAGACGTGGACCTGGACGAGCTCGTCCGCAGCACGGAAGGGTTCGTAGGCGCCGACATCGAGGCCGTCTGCCGCCGCGCCGCCATGGCGGCGATATCGGATTTCCTCGAAGGGGACGGTGCCAAAGACCCGGCCAGCCTCAAGCTCGAGCGTCGCCATTTCGACAGCGCCGTCGAGTCGGTGCGACGCCTGCGGCGGACAGGAACCGAACCTGCGGCCAGGAACTGAGGAGCGCGAGGCCAGAGCGATGTCGAAGAGGCGAGACCGCGGAGCCACGGCGCGAGGCCCTCGTAGGTGAGGTAGAAGAACGTGACGGCTGGAATCCGCATCCCAACTGCGTTCAAGCGCTTTCGCCGGTTGCGGCGCAGCCCTGCCCTGCGTGACCTAGTGGCGGAGACCCGCCTCGACCCTCGCGACTTCGTCTACCCACTGTTCGTGACCCACGGCCGGGACGTGCGCACGGAAATCGCGTCCATGCCGGGCCAATACCAGATGTCGATAGACCAGCTGGCGGGAGAAGCGCGGGAGCTGCGCGAGCTGGGCATCCGCTCCGTCCTCCTCTTCGGCTTGCCGGCGTCCAAAGATGCCGCGGGCTCGGAGGCCTATGCGGCCGACGGCGTCGTCCAGGACGCCGTCCGCGCCCTCAAGGACGCCGATCCGACGCTCTGCGTCATCTGTGACGTCTGCCTTTGCGAATACACCGACCACGGCCACTGCGGCATCCTCACGGCCTCCGGCGAGGTCGACAACGACGCCACACTGGAGTTGCTGGCCCGAACGGCCGTTAGCCAGGCGGAGGCGGGCGCAGACATGGTTGCCCCGTCCGACATGATGGACGGCCATACCGCCGCCATCCGCGCCGCTCTCGATGAATCAGGTCACCCGTCGACGCCGATCATGGCCTACGCGGCGAAGTACGCTTCCGGCTTTTACGGCCCGTTCAGGGTCGCTGCGGAGAGCGCCCCCGCCTTCGGCGACCGCCGCGGCTACCAGATGGACCCGCCCAACGCCCGAGAGGCCCTGCGCGAGATCGAGGCCGAGATCGAAGAAGGGGCGGACATCGTCATGGTCAAGCCCGCGCTCGCCTACCTGGACGTGCTGTCGCAGGCGCGGGCGCGCTTCGACCATCCGCTCGCGGCCTACAACGTTTCCGGCGAGTACGCAATGGTGAAAGCGGCGTCGCACAACGGCTGGTTGGACGGCCGCCAGATCACGCTCGAAGTCCTGACGGCCGTCAAGCGTGCCGGCGCCGACATCGTCATCACCTACCACGCCAAAGAAGCCGCCCGATGGCTCGCCGAGCCCTGACCGGCGCTGGCCCGCAGCTCCAGCCTCGAGGACGGCGCCGCAAGTGCTGCCGGCCTCGAGCAAATCTTCCCCGCCATCCCAGACCGCTCGATCGGGGTCTATGATTCTTCGCAGGTGCAAAGCAATCTGCCCTCGCGCCTCTTGGAGGAGTCGAACATGACCACGCCGATCATGGCCAACCTCGTCTGCGGCAGCCCCGCCCGTAACCACGACTTCGATTTCGCCCGCGTGCGCCTCGCCGAGGCCCTCTACGAGGCCGGCGATATCCGCACCGACTGCTGGAACGACTATGACGCGGGCAAGGCTATCGAGGCGGGAGACATCCTCGTCAGCTACACGTCGCAGGTGCCGGTCTCGGAGGAGAACTGCAACCACCTGCGGCGCTTTCTCGAGAAGGGTGGCCGCTGGTTCGCGATCCATGCCAGCAACTCGGTGCGCGACAACCCCTTCTTGCCGGGCATCCTCGGCAGCAAGTTCATCACCCATCCCCCTTACGCGCACTTCCCGGTGTCCGTGGAACGGCCGGACGACCCGCTGCTCAAGGGCATCGAACCATTCGAGGTGGACGACGAGATCTACTGCATCGAACACGCCGACGACATCGAAGTGCTCTTGAGCACGCGCTGGGGCGGCGAGGCGATCGGCGGGCGCCACATACCGGAAAGGCAGCGTCCG
>DATMBD010000072.1:0-6380 GCA_035559355.1 Dehalococcoidia bacterium | reverse complement strand
GGCTGGGTGGAGGCCGATGGTGGGCTCATCGCAGACGTAAAGGACGCCCATCAGACCGGAGCCGATTTGGGTCGCGAGACGGATACGCTGGGCCTCGCCGCCGGAGAGCGTCGCCGTCGGGCGGTCCAGGGTGAGGTAGTCGAGGCCGACCTCGACGAGGAAGTCGAGCCGCGCCCGGATTTCCTTCAGGATCTGGTAGGCGATGGCCTGCTCCCGCGCGTTGAGAGGCGTTTCCGGCCCGGCCAAGCGGGCGAACCACTCCTGGGCCTCGCTGATGCTCATCGCCGTCGTCTCGGTGATGTTCTTGCCGCCGACGCGTACGGCGCGCGATTCGGGCTTGAGGCGGGTGCCGTTGCAGGTCTGGCAGGGCACGGTGGCCATGTAGCGCTCGAGCTCCTGGCGCATGTACTCGGAATCGGTCTCCTTGTAGCGGCGCTGGAGGTTGGTGATGACGCCCTCGAACTTCGTCTCCCACTTGTGGACGTGGCCGCTGCTGTTGCGATAGGTCACTGTCACCGGCGAGGGATCGCCGTAAAGGACGACTTTGAGCTGCGCGGGCGTGAGCTCCCGGACGGGGACATCCGTGCGAAAACCGTGCTTCTGGGCGGCGCCCTCGAGGATGCGAAAGTACCACGTACCCGTCATCGAGGCGCGCGACCAAGGGAGCACGGCGCCTTCCTGAAGGCTCAGGTTCTTGTTCGGGATGACGAGGTCGGGATCGATCTCCATCTTGACGCCGAGGCCGGTGCAGTCCGGGCAAGCGCCGTGAGGGCTGTTGAAGCTGAAGTTCCGCGGCTCGAGATCGCCGAACGAAAGGCCGCAGTGCAGGCAAGCGAGGTGCTCCGAGTAGAGCCGCTCCTCGTCGTCGAGGGCCACCCTGATGACGCCGCCGCCCAGCTTCAGCGCCGTTTCCACCGAGTCGGCTAGGCGGCTGGTCGAAGAGGCGCTCGAGGCGCCGTCTTCCAAAGCCACGCCATCGGCCGGGTCTGCTTCGCGGCTGCCGTTGTTCGCTTCCCGCCCTTCGGTGATCAGGCGGTCCACGACGATTTCGATGGTGTGGTTCTTGTATCGGTCGAGCGTGATCCGCTCTTCGAGGTCGTGGACGACTCCATCGACGCGGACGCGGACGAAGCCCGCGCGGCGGGCATCCTCGAAGACGCCCTGATGCTCGCCTTTGCGGTCGGTGATCACGGGCGCCAGGATCATGAGGCGTTTGCCAGCCGGGAGGTCGAGGATCGAGTCGACGATTTGCTGCACCGTCTGGCGCTCGATGGGTCTGCCGCAGTTGGGACAGTGGGGCCGGCCGGCGCGCGCGAACAAGAGGCGCATGTAGTCGTAGATCTCGGTCACGGTGCCGACGGTGGAGCGCGGGTTGCGGCTGGCGCCCTTCTGGTCGATGGAGATCGCCGGCGACAGCCCTTCAATGTAGTCGACGTCCGGCTTCTCCATCTGGCCTAGGAACTGACGCGCGTAGGCGGAGAGGGACTCCACGTAGCGACGCTGGCCTTCCGCGTAGATGGTGTCGAAGGCAAGCGAACTCTTGCCGGAGCCGGAAAGTCCGGTTATGACAACTAGCTTGTCCCGCGGAATCGTGACGTCGATGTTCTTGAGGTTATGCTCGCGAGCACCGCGGACGACGATCTGGTCAAGAGGCATGGGCAGAAGGTCTAGGGTCTAGGCTATACTCGGCCGTCCGGTTATTTTACCGCCGGCAGGCGAATGAGAACAATGGTGCTAGTACGCCGGTTCATTCAGGACGACACCTCTGGCTTGGGGCCCTCTGGGGCGACAGTCTTGACCGCGAAAGGTCCGCCTGTGATGCGCCAGCTACGCGTAGGCCGCCCGGGGCGAACTCCGGGAGCGTTTCGGTCTCGGCGCGGCAGAGGCCACGCTGTTTGCCTGTAGGAAAGCCAGGCGCCGTGTCCCTGCCGGGCCTGCGTACGAAACCTGGTAGATTGTCAAGCTGTTGAAATTTTCTTTCCGAAGGGCTTGAAAAGCGTTCTGGCTCGCGTCAAAAATGACGCGAGCCAGAAGGTTTGCAGCCCTCTCGGCTGTAGCACTCCAAGAAGGGAGCAACAAATCACATGGCAGGCAACTACTGGACCCGGGTATTAAATCGCCGCCTGACGCGCCGGCGCGGCTTGGCCGCTGCTGGCGGCCTGACAGCGGCAGCCGCTTTCCTGGCGGCCTGCGGCGGCGACGGCGGTGAAAAGCAGGAGACGTCAAGTCTTCTCGCCAAGCGAGAGGACACCAGCAAACAGGCGAAGCCCGGCGGCACCCTGATCATGACTAACCCCGCCGACCCGCCGCACTTCGACCCGCACCTTCTGACTCTGCCGGCGGCAGCGGCGACATCACTCATTTACACCAAGCTGATGCAGGTCAAGCCCGGCGTCCTGGAGGTCAGCGACGGCACCATCGAGGGCGACATGGCGGAGTCCTGGGAGTTCTCCCCAGACAAGCTCACCCTCACTATGAAGATCCGTGCCGATGCTGGCACGCCGCCCAACCAAGCTCCCCTCAACGGCCGCAAACTGGATGCATCGGACGTGGCCTACTCCTGGCAGCGTTTTGCCGCAACCGGTAGCGGTCGGCAGGACTTGGTCAACGCGGCCAACCCGGCTGCGCCGGTGCTTTCACTCACAGCCACGGACGACCGCACCATCGTCGTCAAATTGAAGGAGCCGGTCGCCTCCATCCTGGCGGGCTTCTCCTCTCAGCTGCAGGGCCTGTACTTCATCGTGCCCAAGGAGGCCGAGAGCGCAGTCGACCTTCGCCGCAACCCCATGGGAGCGGGCGCGTACTACCTTTCCGAGTACACGCCTTCTTCGCGGCTCGTTTACACTCGCAACCCAAACAGCTACGACAAGCTTTCCTACCCCGAGAAAATCGAGACGCCGATCATCACCGAAAACGCCCAGGTCATCGCTCAGTTGACAGCCGGGAACATCTACACGCATTACACGCCCGTGCCGCCGGAGAGCGTCATGCAGATCAAGCGCGACGCTCCCCTCATTGGGCTCTATCAGACGGACATCAACAACGTTGGCGTATCGATCTTCTTCGGCTTCAAGGTGGGCGACAAGGCGCCCTTCAAGGATGTTCGGCTGCGCCAGGCCTTCAGCATGGCCATGGACCGAGACCTCTACCTCGACACATGGGCAAACGTCTCCCGATTCAAGGCCGACGGCCTCGAAGTCGAAACGAAGTGGAACTCGGCGGCGCGACCGTCCGACTACAAGGGTTGGTTCCTGGATCCGCAGAGCAAAGACTTCGGCGAGAACGCCAAATTCTACGAGCACAATATCGCCGAGGCGAAGAAGCTGATGGCCGCGGCAGGCTACACCGGCCAGACGCTCGACTCGAACGAAGCTGCCGGCACCAACTACGGCCTCACTTACGCCCCCCAGATCGAGAGCATCCACGGCATGGCCGCTGAGGCCGGCTTCAAGTTCAACCGTTTGCAGCACCAGGCGCCAGCGCCTTGGAACTCCGAGTGGCGCGACTCTCGCGGCTTCTTCGATGGCATCGCCTTCCGCCTGACGCCCGTCCCGGCGGAGCCCGGCGACGGCCTCTACGCCCTCTACAACAAGAACGGCAGCCTCAACTACGGCTTCGATCCCGAGGGCAAGGGCGTGCCTTCCAAGGACGGGCCCTTCCTGGGTGACCCCACCTGCGATGACCTGACGCAGAAAATCCGCACGGAGTTCGACAACGCAAAGCGAATCCAGTACGCCCACGAACTGCAGCGGTACCTGGGGAAGATGCAGTACTTCCACCACGCCCTCGGCTCGGCCACGGGTTTCAACGTGGCATGGCCGGTGGTGCGCAACTTCAGCGTCTTCAACGGGCTGCAGTGGGGCTATCTCTGGAAGCGCTACTGGATCGACGACACGCAGCCGCCGCTGAAGCGGGCTTAGCGGAAGACGCCAGGGCAGGAGGCCGCCGAGAAGTAATCAGGGCGCCAGTCGAGACGCAGGACTGGAGGTGGCCGCCAAGGACAGTGTGGTGCCCGTTTCGAGGCCGGACAGGCTAACGGCTCTTATCCGGCAGCGGCAGCGGCTGTTCCTCGGCCGGTCGGCGCCGCCGTCCGCGCGGCCTTCTTCTTCTCTTCCAGCTTCTTGCGCCGCTTGCGATGCTTGGCCCACGCGACCCGCTTGCGTTTGTTCATCGCCAGAAATGCTAGTGGTTCCGGCCGGGGTGGGTCAACGCCGCCTGGAAGCGTATAATGATCGGCGTGCGCCGGCCCGTCTCTCGCAGCGTTTCTCTCCGCCCCCCGTTTTCCCGGCAGCGCGGCAGCCCTTTCGATAATCTGGCCCGTGATCCGCAACCACCGCGTCGAGGTCGGCGCGGACATCGACTACGTGGGCATGTGGCTCGACCCCACCAAGCCGCCTTTGAAGAAGAGCTAATCTCTAGCAGGCGCAGCAGGCCGCTGCCGGCAGCCAAGACCAGGAGGCGACATGCTATCCCAAGAAGACAACGAAGTCCTCTGCCGCGTGGGCCCCGGCACTCTGATGGGCAACCTGATGCGAGAGTTCTGGATACCGGTCCTCACTTCGGAAGAACTGCCGGAGCCGGACTGCGCGCCCCTTAGGGTCCGGCTCCTTGGCGAGGACCTCATCGCCTTTCGGACGACGTCCGGCAAAGTGGGATTGGTCGCGAACGCCTGTCCGCACCGCGGCGCTTCGCTCTTCTTCGGCCGCAACGAGGAGGAAGGGCTGCGCTGCGTGTACCACGGCTGGAAGTTCGACACGACCGGCGCCTGCGTCGACATGCCGTCCGAGCCCGCCGAGAGCAATTTCAAGAACAAGGTGCGCGTCCGCGCCTACCCCTGCCGGGAACGCGGCGGCGTCGTTTGGACTTACATGGGCCCGCGCGCGGAGCCGCCGCCGCTGCCGATGCTGAGCGGCAACCTGGAGCACGAGCCTCCTAGCGTCGTCACGAAGACGCTGCGGGAGTGTAACTGGTTCCAGGGTCTCGAGGGCGACATCGATACGTCGCACGTGGGCTTCTTGCACCGCGTCTTCGGCCGGAAGGCGGAACCGGGGACGTTCGAGTGGTACCTCGACCGCGATCGCCATCCCAAGTACGCGGCCCAGAACACGGAGTACGGGACTATCTACGGCGCCTACCGCCCGGCCGAGGAGGACACATACTACTGGCGCATTGGCCAGTTCCTCTTCCCGTTCTACACGATGCCGGGCACGGGCATCCTCGGCGGGCCCAAGGGGAGGCGCGGCTACCGCCTCTGGGTGCCGTTGGACGACAACAACACGATGTTCTGGATGATCTTGCCTCGGGTGCAGAACGCCGGTGACAGCCAATCGCCGCCGATGGGCCCGGGCGCCAACCGCGGCTTCCTACCTCACACGACCGACTGGCTGGGCCGCTGGAAGCTGGCGGCCAACTCCTCCAACGACTACATGATCGACCGCGAGATGCAGCGGACCGTGAATTACACCGGCATCAACGGCATCCACCTCCAAGACCAGGCGATCACGGAGAGCATGGGCCCGATTTATCCCCGCACCCAGGAGCACCTGGGGACGAGCGATCGCATGGTGATACTGACGCGTCGGCGCGTAATCGCTGCGGCCAGGGCGCTAGCGGAGAAGGGAGAAGTCCCTGCCTGCGTCGACAACCCGGAGCTCTACCTCGTGCGCTCCGGCGGCGTTGTTTTGCCGCGCGATGCGGACTGGCTGGAGGCGACCGCAGAGCTGCGCAAGGCCCATGTCCACGAGGTCTACGAGGAGCAGGCAAGGGTGGGGCTCACGTAGCCCCTAACGAGGGATCGGCCTGCGGCTGGAAGCCGAAGCGGCCAAGGCACCGCTTCGCGATAGGAGCAGCTATCCTGCCCGATCCTGCCCGCTTGGCTAGCCTTCGATGGCTTCGATGCGGAAACGGACGACACCGCTGGGCGCGGCGACCTGAACCTCGTCGCCGACGCGTTTGCCCACGAGCGCCTGCCCGACCGGCGATTCGATCGATAGCCGGCCGGTGCCCGGGCGCGCCTCGGCCACGTTGACGAGCTGGTAGGAGAGGCGAGCGCCGGTCATCAAGTTGGCGATGACGACGTTGGAGCCGACGCGGGCCCTGTCCGACGCGCCGCCCGATGGCTGCTCCTCCACGACTGCGTTGCGTAGCATCGCTTCGAGCTCGCGGATTCGGGCTTCGAGCTGACCCTGCGCCTCGCGGGCAGCCTCCAGGGGTGCGTTTTCGCGGACGTCGCCGTCGGCGCGGGCGGCACGGAGCTCGGCGGCGATGTGCGGACGCCGCGCTTTGAGCTCCTGCAGCTCCCGTTCGAGAGCGGCTTTGCCTTCAGGCGTCAGCTTCACTTCCGGCCTAGCTTCGGCTGCGGAGTTGCTGCGTGGCTTGGC
>DATMBD010000071.1:0-6285 GCA_035559355.1 Dehalococcoidia bacterium | reverse complement strand
GGCCCAGTCCTGGGAACTGGCGCCCGACAAGCTGACCCTCACCGTCAAGCTGGAGCCGGAGGCCGGCTTCGCGCCCATCGCGCCCGTCAACGGACGCATCGTCGACTCCGACGACATCGTTTTCTCCTTCCGGCGCATGATTGACGCCGCCGGCCCACTCCGCGGCGACATCGCCAACGAGATCAACCCGGACGCGCCCATCGTCTCCGTCAATTCCGTCGACAAGCAGACCGTCCAGATCAAGCTGAAGGAGCCGAACGCGACCATCTTCACGCTCCTCGGGCTGTCCGGCCTCGGGGGCTTCTGGATCGTGCCCAAGGAGTCAGCCGACACCCGGGCGCTGGACATCGGCAACAAGCCAATCGGCACCGGCCCCTACTATGTCACCGAGCTGCTGCCCGAAGCGCGCGTCGTCTACAAGAAGAACCCGAACTTCAAGCGCAGCACGCTCAAGAACAATGAGCCCTATATCGAGGAGATCCAGACGCCGATGGTGCTGGAAGCCTCGACCCGCTCGGCCCAGTTCCGCGCTGGCAACCTGTACCAGACCGCGTTCCCGCGTCTGGAGATGGTCGGGGCAAAGCGCGACAACCCGGCGCTGCTCATGTTCCCCGTCGATCCGCCGGCCACCGAACGGATCTACTTTGGCCAGAACCCTGACTCGCCATGGGTTGATGAGCGCCTGCGGCGCGCCTTCCACCGCGTCATCGACCGGGACGCGTACATCCGGGCCGCCTATGACGTGGACTTCTTCGAAAAGGAAGGCCTGACGGTGGACCAGTATTGGGAGGGCTCCTTCGGCGCCAACTCCTGGCAGGGCTGGATCCTAGACCCGAAGAGCGAAAAGGACTACGGCGAGGCCCAAAAGAACTTCGTCATGGACATCGCCGAGGCGAAGAAGCTGGTGCAGGCCGCCGGCAAGCCGGTGCCCTTCCACTTTGTCTGGGTCCGGTCAGCGCCCGGACCGACGAGCTTCGCGCAGCCGATTTACGACCGCATGGCGATCATCGAAGGGATGGTGCGCGATAGCGGCGTGTTCACATTCGAATTCAAGGATCTGGAGTGGGGCACGGAATGGGCTCCCCAGATCCGCCAGTCCGGCGGCAAGTTCACCGGCACGTCCTGGGGGCCGGACACCTCCTCACCCGACCCGGCGGTGGCGGCGTTCTTCATCTACCATCCCAAGGGCGGCTACTTCGAGGGCGGCGACGACAAGCTTGCCCAGATGGCCCTGGACATCCGCCGCGAATTCGATACTGAGAAGCGCAAGAAACTGGTGCACGACCTGCTCAGGTACGACGCGGTCAAAATGTTCAACCAGAAGGTCGGCGTGGCTGGAGGCTTCGACCTGGCTTGGCCCGTGGTGCGCAACGTTGGCGTGTTCAGGGGTGGCACCAACTGGCTGGACATCCGCACCGGCTCCGAGCTGAAGGCCTGGATCGACCCCACGAAGCCGCCCCTGGGCAAGTCTTAGCCTGGAGGGTCGTCTTTCGCGACAAGCCGCGCCCTCGTCCCAGACGAGGGCGCGGCGCGCGGGGCGATTTCGTCTAGCGGTCTGCCTGCTTGTCCTCGTCCGCCTCGAACTCCTGCAGGCGCCGGCGGATTGTGTCCTCTGCCTCGCCCGTGCGCTCCTTGATGACGCCTACCAGCTGATCGCGGTCGCCTGCAGCTCGGTCCAGGTCATCGTCCGTGAGGTCTCCCCACGCCGATTTGATCCGTCCCCTCGCCTTCTGCAGAAAGCCCTGCCATTTCAAGTCAGACAAGCCGTCAACCTCCATCGACTGAATCCTGCGGCGCTCGAAGCGTAAGACACGGATGGAGAAGCCCGAATAACGCCCAGCGGCGCCGGCGTTGCATTTGACTCGCGCGTCGGACCGGAACGGGTTATCAGCAAGCTAAGATCTTGGACGATGATGGAACGCGCGGATGCGAGGGCGCTGGCGCCGGGCATGCTGACGGCGGAAAAGATGCTTGCCTGGCGGCGCAGCCTCGGCACCGGCTATCGCGCCCAGCCGCCCGAAGGCGTGCTCCTTACGCACCAGGGATCGCTTTTCCGAAGCCTTGCCGCCGGCTTCCCGCCGCGGCGCCAGAAGGGACTCTACGCCGAACTAGCCATCCTGCCGAGGACAAATGGACGGGTGGCGGTAGCCGGAAACTTCGGTATCGGAGGCCCGGCGACGGCTGTGGTCATCGAAGAGTTAGCCGCGATCGGTGTCGAGCGGATCATCGCCGTCGACCTCGCGGCCAGCCTCAGCCCGGAGGTGAGGAGCGGGACCGTGTTCCTGACCTCGGATGCGATCTGCGCCGACGGCACCTCGCCGCATTACTCGGCCGCCAGCGGCTTGATTGACGTCGATCCCGATCTCTCGGCAAGGCTGGCCGCGGCCCTGGCGAGGCGCGAGGTCCCGTTCACGGCCGGGCGGGTCTGGTCGACCGACGCGGTCTACCGGGAGACCGCAGCTGAAGTGCAGCGGTATGCGGCGCAGGGCGCCCTGGTCGCCGACATGGAGACGGCGGCCTTGCTGGCCTGCGGGAGAGCTTTGGGCGTCCAAGCGGCCTCCGCCCTCGTCGTGGCGGACACCCTGTTCGAGGAGGAATGGAGGCCTCCTCCCGAACCGAAGCGCCTTCAGGAACGGCTGCGCCGCGTGGCGGAGGCGGCCCGCGACGCTCTCCTGGAATGAACCCGGCGGTAGTGGTCATCGCTTACGACCGGCCGTTGGCGCTGCTGCGCCTGCTGCAGTCCTTGGCGGGCGCTTCCTACCCGCGCGAAGGCATCCACCTGGTCATTTCCGTCGACCGCAGCGAGGACGGCCGCTCGCGGGAGGTCGCTGAGGCCGCGCGCGCGTTTCCGTGGCCCCACGGCTCGAAAGACGTCATCGAACGCGAGCAGCACCTGGGGCTCGTCTCCCATTTCCTGGAGTGCGGCCGCCTTTCGCAGCGACATGGAGGCGCCGTCCTCCTAGAGGACGACCTCGTGGTAGCGCCGTCCTACTACGCCTTCGCCAGCCAGGCGCTGCAGCGTTACGGCGAGGACGAACGCGTCGCCGCAGTCTGCCTCTACGGCCTCTGGTTCAACGGCTTTACGCTGGAGCCCTTTCAGGCCATCGACGATGGGGAAGACGTGTTTTTCCTGCGGCTGCCTTACACCCAAGGCCTGGCCTTCAGCGCGAGGCAGTGGCTTCGGTTCGAAGAGCGGTCCGCCACGCAGCCGGCCGCGCCCCACCCGGGCCTTCATGACGCCTTTCTCCGATTCCCTCCGGATGAGTGGTTCCCGCGCTTCGCCTATTACACGGCGGCGACGGGGCGTTTCGTCTGCTTTCCGCGCGTCTCGCTGACGACCGGGTGGGGCGATGCGGGCGCCCATTTCGCGGCCGCGACGCACTGGCTGCAGGCGCCCATGCGTCTTGCCGGGACGGAATACCGGCTGCCGCGGCTCGAAGACGCCCTGGCGGTCTACGATTCCTTCTTCGAACTCCTGCCGGACCGCCTGCGCAGGCTGGCGACGCGCCTGCCGGACGTCGATTTCGACCTGGATCTCAATGCGACCAAAGAGCCCCGCAACCTGCAAAGCGGCCATGTCCTGACTTCGAGGCGGACGCGCGCGGCGCTGGCTTCGTTCGGGCTGCGCATGTATCCGCCTGAGGCCAACGTCGTCTACCAAGTGCCGGGCGACGACCTTCGCCTGTCGAGAGTCGAAGACGTTCTTTGGGACGCGTGGGCGGGAGAGGAGGCGCGCGCCCGGCTGCACGCCTACGCCTGGGCGAAATTGCGCCCCAGCCGGTCGCGCTGGCTGCGCTTTCAGGCGGCCAAGGCCTTCGGGCGTCTGCTCCGTTAGGCGAGGAAGGAGCGCAAACGCCGAGCTTGAATCGGCGCGCCTTGCAGGGACGTAGTACAGATCGCCATGGAATGGGAGCGTCGTTTGATGCGGGAGCTGGCTGTCCCGAGCGCGGGCGCTGCCGCAGGCCAACGCGGACAGCGGCTGGCCGCCGCGCGTGGTCTCGCTGAGCCGCACCCTCTCTACGCGCTCTCGAAGCGCGCGGTCGACATTGCCGTGGCTGCCACTTTGGCCATCGTTGCGTTGCCTTTGGTCGCCGCTGCCTGCCTGCTCATAGTCGCCACGACCGGGCAGGCGCCGATCCTCGCCCAGCGCCGCGTCGGACAGGCGGGGAGCGAGTTCACGATGCTGAAACTGCGCACCATGAAGGACGGCGAGCCTGCCACGCCCCTGGGCGCCAAGACCCCCAACGACGAACGTATCACCGCCGTCGGCCGTTGGCTGCGCCGGTCTTCCATCGATGAGCTGCCGCAGCTGTTGAACGTGCTGGCGGGGCAGATGAGCCTGGTGGGGCCGCGGCCGGCGCTGCCGCAGGAAGTGGCGGCGTACCGGCCCTCCTGGCGGAGGCGTCTGGACGTGAAGCCCGGCCTCTCCGGCCTCTGGCAGGTCAGCGGCCGCAGCTCGCTGCCCCTCGAGCGATGGATGGCGCTGGACCGCATCTACGTGCGCAAGCGTTCGTTGCTTTTCGACTGCTGGATCCTTGCGAGGACCGTCCTCGCCGTCGCCTCCATGCGGGGCGCGTGGTAAGGCGGGAGGCCCGCGTGCCGGTCAGCCCCACGTTGGAAGCCAGCGTCGCGGTTGCTCATGACTACTTGACGCAGTTGGGCGGCGCCGAGCGCGTTGTCGGGGTCATCGCCCGGGAGTTCCCGGAGGCGAAGCTGATGACCTCCGTGCACGACCGGCGGGCGGCGCCGCTGCAGTTCGTCGGCGGCCGGCCTTGGAGGACGAGCTTCCTGCAGCCGCTCGCTGGGCGGTTCAATCTCAAACTCATGTTGCCGCTCTTGCCGGCGGCGATGGCCTCGCTGCCCGCACGCCAGAGCGACTTGGTAATCTCGAGCTCCAGCGCATTCGGCCATCACGTGCGGAAGAGCGCCGGGGCCGTCCACGTTTGCTTCTGTCACACGCCGCCCCGCTTCCTCTGGCTGCCGGACGACTATTTCCGCGGCAGGACGGCCTTCCGCGCCGCCCTCTCGCCGCTGCTGGCCGTCCTCCGCAGGCTCGATCGCGCTGCCGCGTCGCGAGTCGATTGCTATATCGCCGTGTCGCGGCACATCGCGTCCCGCATCCGCGAGGTCTACGGCCGCGAAGCCATCGTCGTTCATTCGCCTGTCGACACGTCGCGGTTTTCGCCGAGACGGACGCGGTCGGGCAGATTCCTCGTCGTGTCCCGTCTGGTGCGCTCGAAGCGCGTGGACCTGGTGATCGAGGCCGCCAACCGGTACGAGCTGCCTTTGGACGTCATTGGGACGGGGCCTGAATTGGCGGCTCTGCGGCGCTTGGCCGGTCCCTCCGTGAGGCTGCTGGGCTGGCAGCCGGACGCGCTCGTCCAGGAGGCCATGGCGGAAGCCGAGGCCGTGGTCGTTGCCGGGGAGGAGGACTTCGGGCTGGTCACGGTGGAGGCCCAGGCCAGCGGCACGCCGCCGGTTGCGTTCGCCGGGGGCGGAACGCTCGAAATCGTCGAGGATGGGACGACCGGCTTTCTCTTCCGTGACCAGACGCCGGAGGCTATCGCCGAGGCGATGCTGAGAGCGCGGGAGAGGAGGCTGGACGCCGCCAGCCTGGTGGAATCCGCCCGCCGTTTCGACGTCGCCGTGTTCAAGGAGAGGTTTCACGCCGCCGTTGCGGCGGCGCGAAGGCAGCCGCAGACAGCCGGGCGCCCGGCAGAGCGTCTGGCGCCGGTGAAGTAGGTGCCGGATATGGGACTGACTGCGGGCGCTCTCGCCGTTACGGGGACCGCCGGCCGGGCCGGCAGCAGGGCTGGCGACGCGCCGCTGGCGGTGACGGGGGCGCGGCTGTGTTTCTACGGCCTGATCATCATCAGCCCGTTTCGGGCGCGCGAGATAGTCATCGCCCGTCCGGACGGCGTAGTCTGGCGCGACTACACGGACTTCCTCCTCTACTGGAGCGACGTGCTCGTCCTCGCCGTCCTGGTTCTCTGGGGCGTCTCCCTTCTTCGCGACAGACGACCGCTGCTGACTGGCCCCGCGCTCGTGCGCTGGCCGGCCGCCGGCCTCCTGGCGGCGATTTGGCTTTCCGTCCCCCTGTCGCTGGACGCGGCTTTGTCCGCTTACACGGCGGTGCGGTTCACCGCCCTGGTCGCGCTGGCGCTCTTCGTCGCCAACGAAGTCCGGAGCGTGCGCCAGATAGCGCCGGCGCTTCTCGTGATGGTCGTCAGCCAGGCGGCGGTGGGACTGCTGCAGACGGCCGAACAAGGGTCGGCGGGCTTACGG
>DATMBD010000070.1:0-5192 GCA_035559355.1 Dehalococcoidia bacterium | reverse complement strand
CCAGACGATGGCGGAACGGCTGGCGGCCCGGAGGGTCGCGGCGCAGTCCCAGACCAATCCCTCTGCACCCGCGGCATGGAACCACGCCAGCGCTGGCGCAAGAGCTGTCGCGTACCTGATCGACAGCGCGCTGCTCTTCTGTGTCGTCGTGGCTTTCGTCGGTGCGGCGGCGCTGGTCCTCCTCATCAACACGGACTCGGGACGCGAGCAGGTCTCCGGCGGTGAAGAGACTGCCGTGATCGTCATCCTCATGCTGACGCTGCCCACGTGGCTGGCGCTGAACTTCGGCCTCATGCTCCAGCGGGGCCAGACGGCCGGCCAATACCTCATGGGGCTCGGCGTCCTGGACGAGTCCGGTGCGAAGCCGTCGATGCGCAGGCTGGCCGCGTATTGGCTTTCGCTGCACCCGCTGTTGTTCCATCCGCTTCTGGCGCATCCGTGGCTGCTCCTCGCCTACCTGACGCTTGAGGAGCACGAAGCGCTCTTCGTGGCCGCGCTGGCCGCCGCGCTTCTCTGCCTGCTGGCGCCGGTTGCGGCCGCGATCTTCCTTCTCGCCGACCCGGCGCGGCGGACGGTCCATGACCGCCTCGCGGGCATCCAGGTCGTCGCCCTGAGCTGAAGTGAGAGGCGGGCTTGCCGGTCCCCTGACCGCACTGGTCATGGCTGCGACGCTCTTTTGTCTCGCCGGCTACCAGGTGACCGGCGAGCGGGCCGGCGAGCGTCTACTGGGCAGGATCGGCGCCGCCCTGGTGGAACTCGACCTCTGGCTGCCTGCTCATCGCCAGGACCTGCAGCTGTTGGCCAGGGACCGGCCTAACGCGACCGTCCAGGTGGCCGACCTGCCCGTGCGAGGCGTGACTTTGCCCTCCAGTGAAACCCAGTCCGCCGACGACGAGACGCTGAAGCGCCTCCTGCGCCGCTCGATGGGCGAGAGCCTTTACGATCAGGGCACGGGCGCCCTGCGGGACGAGGACGGGGAGAGCCACCTTTCGATCACGGAGCCCGTCCGCTGGTCGGTGAGCCTCTTGAGCGCCGGGGCGCATGGCTTCTGGCGTGCGGCGCTGGTCCTGACGGCCCTGGTGTTGCTGGCGCTTTGCGCCATGCTGCTCATGCTCCAGCAGTCGCCGGCGGCGGCGGTGCTCTGGGGAGCGCTGGCAGCTGCGGCTTGCTCGCTGGCCGTCTGGCTCGTCGCCCGCGGCGCCGCTTCCGTCTTTGACGGGGCGATCGATCGCGAGATCGCGCTGGTGGTCAGGGACGGGGCGTGGTTGGGCCTGCGCAACGCCCTTGCGGTGGCCGCAGTGGCAGCATCGCTCATTTTCCTCGCGAGGGTGTTGTTCGGCTCCGGCGACCGAAGCTGGTCTCATGCAGCCGACCGAGGGGAAGACGGCTTCGTCTGAGGCGCCGACGCGCAAACCGCCGCTGCGCGACCGGGCTAGAGGTTGGGCTGCCGCAACCCATCCTTTCCCGCTCTCGGCGGTCCTGGTGCTCACGGCGCTCATAGGCGTAGCGTCGGCGCGCGGTGAGCCGGATCCGTGGCGGATGGCGCTCATGCTCAGCGCAATGCTCCTCTCGCAGATGGCGATCGGATGGAGCAACGACTACCTCGACCGGGAGACCGACTCCCTTTCGCAACCGTGGAAGCCGGTTCCCTCTGGCCTCGTGGACGCGGCCCGGATGCCGCCCGCGATAGGGGCGGCGCTGCTGGGATCGTTCGCTGCCGGCGCCTTTCTGGGGGCGTGGCCGCTGGCCCTGCTTCTGGTGGGGACGGCTGCGGGTTTCGCCTACAACCTCGGCGTCAAAGACACGGCCTTGAGTCCCCTGCCTTACGTCGTTGCCCTGGCCGTCTTGCCTGCCTTCGGCTGGGCATCGCTGGGCGTCTTCCGGGAAGATTTCCTGCTCCTGTATCCGATAGCCTTTCCCCTCGCCGTCGCCGCCCACGCGGCCAATGCTCTGCCGGACCTGGAGTTGGATCGCGATTCCGGCAGAGGCGGCGTGGCTATGCGCCTCGGCCGGAGCGGAACCCTGGCTCTGGTGGGCGCCTGTCTGATGGCGCCGCTGGCCTCGCTGGCCGCATCCTTTCCCTTCGTTGGCTATGACCGCGAAGCACTTTTCGCGTTCGCGGCGGCCTACTGCGTTGCCGCTGGCGCGGCTGGCGTGGCGTATGCCTCCGGCCGCGATAGGGGCGCCTGGGTCTGGGGATTCAGGCTCGTCTTGGCGGCTGCGGTAGTGTTTGCCGCCGGATGGCTGACGGCAGTGACGTAGAATCGCCGTCGAAGGGCATTACACGGTTTGGACCCAAATGCCTCGGCACGTGGAGGATTTCGGAGTGGAAATCGGAATCGGACTGGACCCGACGCTGGGCCTCACCTACGAGGAGCAGGCGGAGATATCTGCAGAAGCGGCCCGGCTGGGCTACACGCAGATCTGGACGCCGGAAAACGTGGGCGAGGACTCGTTCCAGGTGTGCGCTTGGCGGTGGTCAGCGACGCGCGACGTAGCGCCCGGGGGCGTGACGACGGGCATCGGCGTCTGCCAGGCCGCCCTGCGAACGCCGATGGGCTTCGCGATGAGCGCGGGGACGCTCAGCAGGATGAGCGGCGGGCGCTTCATCCTGGGCCTCGGCAGCGGCGGCGCGGACATCCCCGGCTACCGACGCACCTGGGGTGTGCACGTCGCCTCCCCGCTGACTTTGATGAGGGAGTGCGTCACGGCCGTGCGCGCGCTCGTGCGGGGCGAGACGCTGGACTTCGAGGGCGAGGCGTTCGCCTACCGCGGCGCCCGTCTTGCCATCGCGCCGCCCCCGGAGACGCCGGTGTTCGTCGGGGCGCTGGGGCCGGAGATGCTCCGCCTCGCCGGGGAAGTAGCGGACGGCGTCTGCCTGAACTGGTGTACAGCCGACCAAGTCCGCTGGAGCCGGGAACGCCTGGCGGAAGGCTCTCGCAAGGCGGGCCGCAACCCTGACGAAGTCCGCGTTATGGAATACATACGCGTCTGCGTGGATGAAGACGAGGACGTCGCCCGACGCGCCTTCGCGCGGTCGATGTGCTCTTACGCTCTTGGTCAGCTGGGCGCGCGGCCGCGAAGCTACCGCGCTCACTTCGAGCGCATGGGCTTCGCCGGTGAGCTGGCCAAAGTCGACGAAATGCGGTCGCAGGGCGTCCCCCAAGACGACTGGATCGAAGCAGTCCCGATGGAAATGCTCCTTCAGGTGGGCTACTGTGGCCGGCCGGAAGGCGCTGCCGAGGCGGTGAGGCGGTTGTCGGAGGGGCTGGACATCGCCGTCGTTCGCGTTGTGGCGGCGCGGCCCGGGATCGAATCGGTGCGGGCGGTGATGCGGGCCTGCGCCCCTTTGGCGGCGCAGGCCCGTTCCTGACTGGCGGCTCTCGCTCTCATGCAGGACCCGTACCATCTCCAGCGGTTCGTGGACGCACAGGAGCCTGTCTACGACCAGGTGCTGCGAGAGCTGCGAGCCGGCCGCAAGACGTCGCACTGGATGTGGTTCATCTTCCCGCAGATCGCGGGTCTGGGGCACAGCTCGACCTCTCGCTACTACGCGATCAGCGGCCGCAAGGAGGCCGAGGCCTACCTGGCCCACCCGGTGCTCGGCGCTCGCCTGCGAGAGTGCACGGCTCTCGTCAACGCCGTCCAGGGCCGATCCGCGCATCAGATCTTCGGCAGCCCAGACGACCTCAAGTTTCGCTCCTGCATGACGCTGTTCGCGGAGTGCGCGGAGGACGGGGCGGTCTTCAGGGAAGCGCTCGAGAAGTACTTCGGGGGCGAAAAAGACCCGTTGACGCTGGAACGCCTATGAGCGCTGCTGCCGGTCAGCCGCCCGGGCCCGGCAGGCGCGGCAGAGGCCGAATATGGCGATGTGCTGGAGGTCCGCCAGGAAGCCCGTGTCGCGCTCCAGCGCCTTCGCCAAGACGTCGAGGTGCGCCTCGTCGAGGTCGCTGACTTGGCCGCAGGAACGGCAGATGAGGTGATGATGGCGGTCAGCGCCCAGCCACTCGAAGAGATTGTCGCCGCCGCCGAGGTTCGTTTCGGAGACGAGGTGGAGTTCGCGTGCGGCGGCGAGGGTGCGGTAAACGGTGGAGGCGTCCATGTACGGATAGGAGCGCCGCGCCTCCTCCAGAATTTGGCCCGCCGTCACGTGGCCGCCCGCGTGACGAAGGCAGCTGAGGATGATGAGGCGCTGGGGGGTGACCTTCTGCCCTGACGCGCGCAAGAGCGTCGCGGTGTCTGTTTCGCAGCTCATCTCTAGGTGCAGCGTACACAGAAACGAGGCGCCGGCGGAACACTCGCTCCCGCGCCGGGTGGACTGGGCGCTTGCGACGCTATACTTGCAGCGTGCGAGAAGCCGACGACGGCGGCAATCCCGCAAGCTTCGCCGTCGGTCAGGGGATGCGTCTGTTCGGAGACGCCTACAGGCGCGCCGACGCGCTCCTCGACCATGGTCAGGTCCGCGCCTTTCGGTTCCTTTGGTTCTTTCTCCCCGAGACCTCGATAGCGAAGCAGGTACGCTTCCAGGCGGTCTTCGCGTCCCGCTTCTTCTCAGACGCGGGCCAGCAGGCGCTCGCCTACGGCGCTCTGATCGCCGTGGTGCGGGGCGGCGGCTCTGCCTTCGATGCTGCTCTCCTTGGCGTAGCCGCGGTCTTGCCGCCCGCGCTGTTGGGACTGTACGGCGGCGCCGTCGCTGATGCGCTGCCCAAGCGCATCGCCCTCGCCGGCGTTTACAACCTTCAGGCGTTGATCTGTTTCGCGGCTCCCAGCCTCCTTGGCACCGACCTGCTGGCGATGATGGCGCTCCTCTTCGCGGTCAACACGCTCGGCCAGATATCGGGTCCGAGCGAGTCGTCGGTGGTGCCTTTGGTTGCCACCGATAGCCAGCTCGCCAGCGCCGCTGCGCTTCTCAGTCTTGCCTCCACGCTCGGGACGGCGTTCGGCACGGCGTTGCTGGCGCCGGTGCTCGTCCGGGCTTTCGGCGTGGAGACGGTCATCTACTTGGCAGGCGGCCTGTTACTCCTGGCCGCGAGCCGCGTATTCGACCTGCATCACTATGAATCAGAGCCGGACGGCAGGCTGCGGCCTCGTGTCTTCGTCCGCAAGGTAAGCGTCCTCGCAACGGTGCGCTGGCTCGCGGCCCAGCCGGCCGTCGCGACCATGGTCTTCGTCGCCGTCCTGGCCGGCACGGC
>DATMBD010000069.1:0-3077 GCA_035559355.1 Dehalococcoidia bacterium | reverse complement strand
AACCGGAAAGCCTTGCCTTGCAGGATGTTGTCCCAGAGCTCGCGGTAGATCTCCGGGGGGTGGGCGCCGGACTTGAGAATGCGCGGCGTCTTGCCTATGACTTCATCCAGCGTGTAACCCGTGTTCCGCAGAAACTGCGGGTTCACGTGCAGGATGCGGCCTTCGCGGTCGGTCAGCATGAAGCTGTCCGCCAGCTGATCGAGCACCGCGGGCAGGGCTTCGAACTCCGCCAGGGCGGGTGGGCTGTTCGGCTGGAAGGCGTTTTCGTTCAACCCCCTCACCCAGCGCTCTACGCTGCCCGGCCTTCGGCCGGCCTGCGTCCGTAGTGACGCTCGTGCAAGAAGGCCTCTGCAGAGTCAA
This sequence comes from Dehalococcoidia bacterium, assembly GCA_035559355.1. Classification (GTDB taxonomy): domain Bacteria; phylum Chloroflexota; class Dehalococcoidia; order DSTF01; family WHTK01; genus WHTK01. The sequence goes on along the minus strand of DATMBD010000069.1, from coordinate 2,717 downwards.
CGTCAAGGGGATGGGCGAACAGGTATCCTTGACCTTGGGCGCAATCCAAGGCCCTCAGGCTGGCCAGCTGTTCCCGCCGCTCGATGCCTTCGGCGACGGTCTCCAGCTCAAGCGTGCGCCCAAGGTCGATCACCGTCTGGACGAGCATTCTTTCCTTTGCCCCAGTATCGATCCCCTCTATAAATCCTCGGTCAATTTTCAGGATGTCTATAGGAAACCGGCCCACGTAGCTCAGGGAGGAATAGCCAGTGCCGAAGTCGTCCAGGGCCACGCGAACTCCGAGCGCCCGCACGCGCTCCAGCGCTTCGGCCGCCCGCTTCGGGTCCGGGAGCAGGACGTTCTCGGTGATCTCGATGATCAGGTGGCGGCCTTGGAGGCCTGAGTCAGCCAGGGCCTGCGCGACTGCCGCCACGAATTCGGGCTCCTGCAGCTGCTTCGGCGAAACGTTGACGCTCATCGTCGCTTCCGCCATCGATTCGTACCGTGTCTGCCACTCGCGGGCCTGCTTGGTCGCCTGAGCGAGTACCAGCTTGCCCAGGGCGTGGATGACGCCCGTTTCCTCCGCTGCTTCGATGAAGGCGTACGGGGGCAGGAGACCTCGTACGGGGTGGTTCCAGCGAACCAGCGCCTCGAAGCCCTTCACGTCTTCGGTCGCCAAGTCGAAGACCGGCTGGTAGTGGACGACGAACTCGTTCCGCTCCAGGGCGCCGTTGAGGTCGGCCATGAGCTTCAGCTTCTCCACCAGGGTGCGCTTCATGCCGGGGTCGAAGACCTGGATTCTGCCGCGGCCGTTCTCCTTCGCGTCGTACATGGCCACGTCTGCGTCCCGCAGGACCTCCTCCGCAGTGATGTCCGCGGCGTTCGCGACGACGACGCCGATGCTGGCCGTAACGTGGATGGTATGGCCCTCGACTTCGAACGGGCGCTTCATCTCTTCTAGGATCCGCTCCGCCGTGTTACGGGCGTCGCCGGCGTTTGCCGAGTCCTCCAGCAGCACCGCGAACTCGTCGCCGCCGAGGCGAGCCGCCGTATCCCCCGCCCTCACGGATTTCGAGAGCCTCGCCGCCGCCTGCCGGAGAAGGCTGTCTCCAAACGAATGGCCCAGCTCATCGTTCACGTTCTTGAACCGGTCGATGTCCATGTACAGGACGCTCACCGTGTTCTGGTTGCCGTTGCGTTTCGCCCTCAGGAGCGCGTGCTCCAGACGCTCCATGAACAGCAGGCGGTTGGACAGGCCGGTGAGCGGGTCGTGGAACGCTTGGTGGCGGAGCTGTTCCTCGAGCGACTTCTGCTCGCTGACGTCACGGATGTTCAGGACCAGCCCGCGCACGTCGGGGTCTCGCAGGCGGTTCGTGCAGACGACCTGGGCAAACCGCGGTTCGTCTCCAGCCAGCCGGACCTCGGTCATGGAAGTGAAGTTGGGCCGCCCGTGCACGTCGGCGAGGAAGGCCTCAAACGATGCTCTGTCACCCTCCGCCACCAGCTCGACGACGAACCTGCCTGCGGCCTCTTCAGGACTGATCCCCGCGAGTTGGCGGATCGCCGGGCTTGCGTAGCTAATCGCGCAGGCGTCATTGATGACGGCGATCACGTCCGATGAGCTCTGCACGAGCGGCCGGAACCGCGCTTCACTGCGCCGCAGGATCTCTTGCTCCGCTTTCGCCACTTCGACAGAGTGCTGCGCGCGCCTGTAAAGGAAGGAGATGCCTCCCAGAGACAGGAATGCGAATGCGAGCACGCCCAGGGTGGCGAGATGAACTCTGCTGTCCACCTGAGCGGCCCTGGCTATAGACCGCCGCGTATCTTCCGCCGCTGCCGTCCGGAGTTCGGAGAACGGCTCCAGCGCCGCGACCTCCATGCCGAAGGCCTCGAAGGCGCGGCCCGCCTTCATCAGGTCGGACTCCTGCTCGTGCATTGCCGCGTACTGCGCTAGGCGGTCGCGCACTTCAGGAGAGCCTAGGCCCGCGTAATCCTCGTGGTAGCTTCGGAGCGTTTCGTCCAGGAACGCCAGCGACGCCGTTTTTTCGGCCTCCACGGCTTCCGGCTCCTGTCCCGGCGGCGGAAAGGCATTTGCCAGCACGGCGCGCCAGCCTGCCGCCATGATGTCGTAGGCCTTCAGCTCAAGCCGGTGGGTGAGGATCGTCTGCTCGTATTGTTCCTTTGCCCGTTCCTGGAGAAGAACGATAGCGCTCCCGGAAATCGACAGGACCACTCCAAAGGCCACGAGCAGGCCGACAGGGTTGGCCCAGAAAGGCGCTCGCCTACCGGCGGCGGTGGCCGCATCGTTCATGGACGGAGGCCTCCTTCTTGAGAAGGGCAGGGAGTGACGACGACGGCGGGTGGTAAATCTACTCGCCTGCCCTACAACTTGAGAATCGGTTCTTTTCGGAAGTTTGAAGGGGGTCGATCGGCCCTTCTTGGGCCGGGTTTCGAGCCCCTATGCAGCGGCGGAACTTGGGGGTCTGAATGTAAAGAAGCGCGGTGCTACGATCGCGGCGTGGACGAAGACGGTTCGACTCCGCCCGAGCGCGCGACGCCGCTGCTGGCGATCGTGCGCATCGTCTCCGTGCTGGGCATGTCCTTCGGAATCGCCCTCGGGCTCTTCCTGCTTCTCGGCGCTTGGTGGTGGCAGGCGCTGGTGTCGTTCGCCGCCGCGGTGCCCTTCTTTCTCCTCATGCGCTACATGGAGCGCCGCGCCGCGGGCGACTAGCGGCGGG
>DATMBD010000068.1:0-6952 GCA_035559355.1 Dehalococcoidia bacterium | reverse complement strand
TTGCCCTGTCAACGCATGGATTAGCCTCCGAGGGGCTCACTCGAGGCGGACGGGCGCAGCCTGCACGAACGGTCGGGCGGGCCCGGCCGGATCCGCCGGCAGTCTCATGCTAGGATTTGCCTGAACCAGCAGGGGAGCTGTCCGTGGACCGGCGAGACAAGCCGGGCCGCGCCAAGGGGGACGGGTGCACCAATTCTCCGTCGAAGCGTCCGGCAAACTTAGAGACCTAACCATAACGGACGCGGTCGAGCGGCTGCAGGCTAGCGTGCCCGGATTGGACGCCGCCGCGGCTGAGTTGCAGCTCTCCCTGTTTAAAGTCCACGCCATGTACCGCGCCGCATTGGCCGCCGGGTACGAGCGCCTTGGGGTCTCCGTCCCTCGAGCCAATCTCCTGCGGCACCTGTACTTCCGCGAAGGCAGGCGCATGACCCTTACCGAGCTCAGCGCCTATCTCGAATCGAGCTTGCCTTCCACGATGCGGTTGGTCGGGGCCTTGGAGGCCAGAGGCCTCGTCAGCCGCAGCCAGGGCGAGCATGACCGCCGCCTCACCTACGTCGGACTGACGGGACACGGGGAGACTCTCGCCCGCCAGCTGCTGCCCGTCATCACCGAGGTCTGGGCCGACCTCTGGCGCTCATTCTCGGCCGCCGAACGGGCCGGGCTCGCTCAGACCCTCACGAAGCTCAGGTCCCGTCTCCTGCACGAAGTCCTCGGGCTGAACAACCTCCTCCCATTCAAGATTCGCGCCCGACGTCCCCCCAGGGCAGCGGCAGCCACTCTAAGCCGCGGGCAGCGACCCTTCGCGTCCGATCGAAGCAAGCGGCAGCGCGGATTCCCGCAGCCGGCAGCAGCGCTCGACGGCAACGTGGCCGACGCTGCCATCGAGCACACGGTGCAGAGCCTGCGGGCTGAGCTCGGTGAATTCGACGAATCGGCGGTTGAGGTCCACCTCGCCTTCTCGCGGGCGTGCGCCGTCCAGTTCGCGGCCCTATCCTCCAGGTACGAGGCCATTGGTCTGTCCGTGCCCCGACTGAACACCCTGCAGTGGCTGTACAACGTCGATCCCAGGACTCTCACCATTTCAGAGCTGAGCGCGCTTCTGGAGGCCAGCCTCCCCACCGTCCTTCGCATGGTAAGGGTCCTTGAAGCCGAGCACTGGGTCTGCCGGACCTCCAGGAAGTCCGACAGGCGGATCACGGACGTTGCCCTGACGCCGGAAGGCCGCAAGAAGTTCGGAGCCATTTTGCCCGCCGCGACCAAGGTCTGGGCCGACCTCTGGTCTTTCCTCAACACAGAGGAGCAGGAGTTGCTCGCGCACCTGCTCTCCAAGCTGCGCCTCAGCTTGCTCACGAAATAGGCAGCCTTTAGGGACGTCATCCGCAAGCCCGTTGGCAAGAGTCGGGGCCAGAGCCCCTGAGTCGCCATCCCGCCCCTTGAGGGCTCCGGTTTCTTGCGAACGAACCGCACGGCTAGCGCGGGGCTTGGTCGTGCGCGGCGTTATGAAGGCGCGCCGGCCTCACGCCGCTTTCACCTCTACATCTCGGATGCCAGGATGAGGCTGCCGGCGGTGAGGATGCGCTGCCCGCTTCGCTCCACGCTCCAAGGCTGAGTAGGAATTCCCGAGCAGTTCGCTAATGACCAAATTTGTAATGAGATCGTGATTTCCGGCAGCGTAAACAGGAGCGTCGTTAAACCGGGAGATTGGGATGCTGGTGGCATGGTTCTTGTCTACCTGAACACGGGCGAATGCATCGAGGTGCGCGAAGCTGTCGACGCTGGGGTTGTTCAGCCCTACTTGGTCTGCAGGAACAGTCGCGGGGAGGAAGTAGCTAGGTTTCACCTGCGCGTCATCCAGTCCTTCACGCGAAACGAACGCCTGATTCAAGTCTTCCGGCAGGAAATTTGCGACGAAGACGCGGGCAGGGCCGAGAGCAACGCTACCAACACTTCCCCATAGCCCGCTCACCGGCCTTGCTCTGCGGCCTGTCAATCGTCCTGGAGTCCCAAACTCTGGCGGGCAGGGCGACCCGCGGCGCCTTTCCTTCAGTTAACCCGACCTCTCGGTAAGCCCAACCTCCAACGCGCCTTCCGGCCGGCGATGCGCGTGGGTGCAGGGAGAGTTCGTCCGTGATGGCTGCCCGCGCGACGCGAGATTGACCCCTGGGGGCCGCGGATTTCATGATCGGTCCGCCGGACATCAGAGTGGTCCGCGCCACCCACGGAGGCCCTGCATGCGGCTGACGCTCTTCGTCCATCCCATCACGGACCTGCGCCTCGGCGGCGAGACGCGCATCGAGGGCACGGCGCTGACAGTCGGCGAGGAGGAGCTGCGCGGCGCCCTCCTCCAGGACTCGCGCCTCGAGTCCGTCGCCTTCGAGGTCGTGCGAGCGGGGGAGCATGCGCGCATCGGCGGCGTCTTCGACGTCATCGAGCCGCGGGCCAAACAGCCCGGAGACGGCTACGATTTTCCGGGCGCCATCTCCCCTATGGCGCTGGCAGGACGCGGCACGACGCACGTCCTGCGGGGCATGACCGTCGCCGTCCTCGGCGAGCCGTCGGGCAGCGTCATCGAGATGAGCGGCCCGTGGGCGGAGTGGTGTCCCTTTTCCGCGTTGCACCACCTCGTCGTCATCCCCAATCCCCGGCCGGAACTTCCCCGCCACATGGCCCTCAACGCCCGCAAGCAGGCCGGTCTCCGCGCCGCCGCCTACCTCGCGCGGGCGTCGCTCGGTCTGCCGCCGGCCGATACGGAGATGTACGAATCGGACGGACCCTCGCAGCCCCGCGTCGAAGGCGTGCCCCGCGTCGCCTACATCGCCCAGGTGCACTCGCGCCAGTTCGTGGCCGAGGTGGACGAGCAGATCCTTTACGGCCACAACACCACGGGCATGGTGCCCGTTGTGCTTCACCCCAACGAGTGGCTGGACGGCGCCGTCCTGGCCCCGAATGCCGGCCTCAACGTTCTCACCTATCATTACCAGAACCACCCCATCCTCACCGAGCTCTACCGCTGGCAGAACGAAGGAAAGGTCGCCCTCGTCGGCACGATCGCCACGATGGCCGGCGGCGACAACTTCGACCGCGACCTCAACTGCACGCTGGCCGCGGAGCTGACGAAATGGGCGCTCGACGCCGACGCCGCCATCCTCACGAAGACGGGCGGCGGCGCCCCTCACGCCGACATGGGTTACACGGCGAAGCTGCTGGAGGACATGGGCGTGAAGACGGCGGTCATGGTCGGGCCGCCCAACCTCTCGCCCGAACGGACGGTGGAGTCCTCCACGCTCTTCAACTATCCGGAGGTGGACGCCATTGTCTTCAATAGCGGCGGGGCGTACTTCGAGCTGCCAGCCGCGAAGGTCGAACGCGTCGTCGCGCCGTCACCCGAAGCGGCGGAGGCGCTCTTCAATCTGGAAAAGCTGGCCGCTTCACGAGTAACCGGCGTCACCAGCCAGCAAGGGGCCCAGCGCCTGAGGGCGCTTGTATACTGAGGGCGCCTCACAGTCCCAGGGAGGTGCGGCAATGCGGGTGGTGCACTACCTCAACCAGTTCTTCGCCGGCATCGGCGGGGAGGAAGCGGCGGGCGCGCCGCCGGAGGTCCGCGACGGCGCGCAGGGCCCCGGCCGACTCCTGCAGCAACTGCTCGGGCCCGAGGCGCAGGTAACGAGAACCCTCGTCTGCGGCGACAACTACGCGGCCGAAAACCTGGAGCAGCTTACCGCCTGGGCGCTCGACCGCGTCCGCGAGGCGGAGGCCGACCTTTTCGTCGCCGGTCCGTGTTTCGAGGCCGGGCGCTACGGCGTCGCGACTGGAGCCCTCTGCGCGGCTGTGCAGCAGCAGCTGGGCATCCCAGCGGTCACCGGCATGGCCGAGGAGAACCCAGGCGTCGACCTCTACCGCAAAGACCTCTACATCATCGACTCCGGCACGAACGTCACGGCGATGCGCGAGGCCGTGAGCCGCATGGCCTCGCTGGCGCTCAGGCTGCTCGCCGGCGAGGAAGTAGGGCCGCCTTCAGAGGCCGGCTACCACCCGCGCGGCCTTATTCGGGACGCGTTCGTGGAGGAGACGGCGGCGCAGCGCCTGGTGCGCATGGTCTACGCGAAAGCCACGGGCGCAAAGTACGAGTCCGAACTCAGAGGCGCGGTCTTCCCGAAGGTGCCGGCGCCGCCGCCCGTGATCGACCTCAGCCGGGCGAAGGTGGCCATCGTCACCGACGGCGGCGTCGTGCCGAAGGGAAACCCGGACCGCATCCAGGGCAACGCCGCCCAGAACTGGGGCGCGTACAGCATCGCCGGTATCGACGACCTCCGGGCAGAGGACTACGAGATCACTCATGGCGGCTATGACAAGCGCTACGTGGAGGAAGACCCGGACCGGATGGTGCCCGTGGACGTCATGCGGGAGCTGGAGCGCCAGGGCGTCGTCGGCAAGGTGCACGATCAATTCATCTCGACCTCCGGCCTGGCCAACCCCATCGCCAACAGCCGACGCCTGGGCCGTGAAATCGCAAAGAAACTGAAGGAGGACGGGGTCGACGCCGTCATCCTCGTCAGCGCTTGAGGGACCTCCACTCGCTGCGGTGCAGCGATCACGACCGAGCTGGAGAAGGCGGGCATCCCGGTGGCGCAGATCACCTCGGTCATGCCGGTGGCGAAGATGGTGGGCGCCAACCGCGTCATCCAGGGCAACGGCATCGTCAGCCCGGTAGGGGCGCCAGACCTGCCGCCGGAGGAAGAGAAGAAGCTGCGCGAGCGCATCTTGCGCCAGGCGCTCGAAGCCCTGCAGCGCGAGGCTGACGCGAACGCGTAGAGAGCGAGTGCGCAGGACCGCCAGGGAGGAGCCCGGACTTGACGTCGAGCTGCGCGAGCGGCCGGGCGAATATGTCGGCATCCTGCACGCGCCCCCTGAAGGGCGCATTGGAGGGGCTAACGTGAGGGCTGCATGGACCATCCCGTAGTCAAGGGCGTCCGCTTCTTCCTCGCCCACACGCCGGGGCTCGTCCGCCACGGCTCCAAGCCTTCCCGCGAGATCGCAAAGGACCCGCCTCTCTGGGAGACCATTCGCGCCTCGCTGCGAGGGTACGAAGACGCCCTCGCCTACGCGCCCCATCAGGTGCTGCTCGGCAACCTTACGCCGGACGCACTCGCCGAACTACAAGCGCCCTGGTACGAAAACCCACTGCCTGAGGCATCGGCGTCCGGCCCGCACGGCGAGATCGTGGACGAGGAGCTTTTCTACGCCCTTCTCAAGGCCGCCGACGACTTCGACCTCGTCCACCTCGAAAACGGGTTCGTCGAGCGCCTGCGGCCACGGCTCCAGGCCTACCGCCTCCGCAGCGAAAGAGACCTCGATCACCTCAAAGGCTCCCCGCTCGCGGCGATCGATGCCCTCATCGACCAGGGCGCGGCGCCTCTGTTTTTGCGCAGCGGCGAGGCTATCGGCGCCATTCGGACGGACTATGCAGAAGACGCCTCGCTCGCGCCCGAGGTCCTGCTCGAAAACCTGGCGGCCAAGGCGGCGGCCACTATGGCCCTGCGGGCCCTCCTCGCCGATAGCGGCACTCCGGCGGCAAGCATCGATTACGTCATCGGCTCCGGGGAGGAGGCCGTCGGCGACCGCTACAACCGGGGTGGCGGCAACCTAGCGAAGGCCGTGGCAGAGGCGAGCGGCTGCATCAACGCTACCGGCGCCGACGTGAAGGCGTTTTGCTGCGGTCCGGTGCACGCCATGGTCGTCGCCGGCGGTCTCGTGGCTTCCGGCGTCTTCGCCAACGTCGCGGTCGTGGGCGGCTGTTCGCTGGCGAAACTGGGCATGAAATTCCGCGGCCACCTCCAGAACGAGGTGCCCGTCATGGAGGACGTGCTCGCCGGCTTCGCCCTGCTCATGGGCCCGGACGACGGCGAAAGCCCGCGCCTGCGCCTGGACAGCGTCGGGCGCCATACGGTGGGTGCCGGCTCGGCGCAGCAGCAGATCATGGCGGCGCTGGTGGAGGAGCCGCTTTCGCGTCTCGGCCTCGGCTTCAACGACATCGGCAAATACGCGACCGAGCTGCACAATCCCGAGATCACGGACACGGCCGGCAGCGGCGACGTGCCGCGCACGAATTACCGCCTCATCGCCGCGCTGGCGGCGCGCCGAGGCGAGATCGCGGCGGGGTCGGAGGCGCGGGATCGCTTCGTCCGCGAGCACGGCATGCCCGGCTTCTCGCCCACGCAAGGGCACGTTGCCTCGGCGGTGCCATACCTGGGCCATGCGCTGGACGCCCTTCGCCGCCGGGAAATGCGCTACGCCATGTTCCTCGCCAAAGGGAGCTTGTTCCTCGGGCGCATGACCCACCTCTCGGACGGCGAGTCATTCATCCTGGAGGCGAATCCGAAAAAGGGCCAGGATTAGAGGGCCTGCGACGATCGTCATTCGCCGATTGCCCAATTGGCCTTCACGCTGGCATGCTTGAGCCAGCATTCCAGGTCTTTTTCGGCCGAAGGGGAACGTATGGAGCTCAAGGGCAAGCGCGTCATCATCCTGGGGGAGCGGGACGGCGTCCAGGCCCCGGCGATCGAGGCCTGCATCCGGTCCGCCGGCGCGGAACCGGCGCTCGTCCAGACGCACTGCTTCGTCTGAACGGCCGCCGGAGCGCTTGACCTGGACGGTCAAGAAGGAGTGATGGCCGTAGCCGAGAAGGAAGGCACCGAAGGCCTCGTCGTCGTCCTCGGCTCGCCGAGCGCCGAGAGCGCGGAGATCTACGCCCGCACCGTCACGGAAGGTGACCCGTCCTGGGTGGGGCCGCTGGCCGGCGTGGCCCTGGGGCTGCCCGTGTACCACGTCATGGAGCCTGAGATGAAATCGCAGTTCGACCCGGCGGTCTACGAGGAGCAGGTCGCGATCATGGAGAGCGTCCTGGACGTCGACGAGATCATCGAGGCCGTGCGCCGCGTCCGCGAAGGCGGAG
>DATMBD010000067.1:0-3528 GCA_035559355.1 Dehalococcoidia bacterium | reverse complement strand
CCGCCAATGCCGCACGCGACATCATGAGGACGCGGCGAGGGTCCCGAGAGTCCGCGACGAACCCGCCGCCTAGAGAGAAGAGGACGATAGAGACGGCCGGCAGGCCGTTGATGACGCCCAGCCAAAATGTCGAGCCCGTCATCTCGAGCACGAGCCAGGCGACAGCGATCCCCTGCATGCGCTGCCCGAATGAATGAGCCAGTCCGTTGCTGACGCAGAGCTTGAGGAATCCTGGCACCGCCAAAAGGCCGACGAGCTGGGACAGACGCGGCTGGCCGGTGACGGAGCTGGCGATTGCGGCTGCTTGAGGAACCGCCTGGGCCGTCATCGCCTGGCCTCCGCACCGAAGTCGATCGCGCCCCTCTCGTCCTGCCCACGCGCGGGGCGGCGGCCCTGGGTCCGAGACCCGTGGTCCCCCAGGAGCCCGAGCCAGGCAAGAGCGATGGCGCCGAGAATCCGGTCTGCGGGCCGGCTCCCCGGACGCCGCACTGCGCCGACGTCTGGCCGCGCCCGTTGAGGCGCCGCTTCCGTCCCGTTCGTCGTACTTGGGCCCTTCATCCCATTGCCTCCTTCCGTGGACGGCTTGGTGCCGTCGACGCGAAGGTATGGCCTGCCTCTCCGCCATGCTTGAGGAAGGGATGATGCTTTGCTGGAGATTCCCTAGAGATTGTGACTGTTTGGGGGCGGCCCACCCGACCCTGTTGGCCCTGCGCGGGCTGTTAGAATCCCGGTAAGCAATGATCTATCGATTCGGCGAATACGAGATCGACACGGGACTGTTTCAGCTGCGGCAGGCAGGCCAGCCGCAGCGAGTGGAACCGCAGGTCTTCGACGTTCTCGTCTATCTGGTCCAGAACCACGATCGAGTCGTGACCAAGGACGAGCTGCTGGAGAACATCTGGGGCGACAAATACGTCAGCGAAGCCGCTCTCAATAGCCGCCTGATGGCTGCCAGGCGCGCCATCGGCGATAGCGGCCAGGAGCAGAGGCTAATCCAGACCGTCCACGGCCGCGGCTACCGCTTCGTCGGCCAAGTCGTTGAGGACCTGGAGCCCGCGGCTGAAGCCGGGCGCAAGGCCGCGGCGCAGGGCATCGCCGGCGATCGGACCGCGACAAGCCTGGAGCGGCGGCCCGCCGGAAGCCTGGAGCGGCAAACGGTCCGCTTCTGCCGGACGTCCGACGGCGTCCACATTGCCTACGCGTCGGTTGGAAAGGGTCCGCCCCTCGTCAAGGCCCCCAACTGGCTCACCCATCTGGAGTATGAGTGGCAGAACCCCGTGTGGCGGCACTGGTGGGAGGAACTAGCGCGGGACTACGAGGTGATCCGCTTCGACCAGCGCGGCTGCGGCCTTTCCGACCGGGACGTCTCTGACTTCTCCTTCGAGTCCTGGGTGACCGACCTCGAGGCGGTCGTGGAGGCGTCCAATCTGGGGCGCTTTGCCTTGCTGGGGATATCGCAAGGCGGCCCCGTCGCCATCGAATACGCCGTACGCCACCCGGCCAAAGTGACGCATCTCATCCTGTGCGGGGCCTACACTCGCGGCTGGCGCAAGCGCGGCCAATCGGTCGAGGAGAACGAAGCCCTCCTCACCCTCATGCGGGAGGGCTGGGGCCGCGACACCCCTGCCTATCGCCAGCTGTTCACGCTGACCTTCATGCCCGACGCTACAGCGGAGCAAATCCAGTGGTTCAATGAGCTGGAGCGGATTTCCACTTCGCCGGAAAACGCTGCCCGGCTTCGCGCTGCCAGCGGCGACATCGACGTCACCGGACGGTTGCAGATGGTCTCGACCCCGACTCTCGTCCTCCACGCCACTGGCGACCAGCGGGTCCCCTTCAACGAAGGCCGCTTCCTCGCCTCGCAGATTCCCAACGCCCGCTTCGTGGCCCTGGAGAGCCACAACCACCTTCCCCTGCAGGACGAACCCGCCTGGGACAAGCTCATCGCCGAGGTGCGCTCGTTCCTTCGAGAGACGGCTGCTGACTCGCTGGCAAAGCGTGTGGAGGCGTGACGATCTGGCGCCGCCGCGAGTCCGAAGCGTACCGAGGTCCTGCCTGCCGTGCGACCCTGCTCGATGACGTGACGGCTTGGCGAACGGAGGAGTTCTGATGAAGCGCAGCACGCACCGCATCCTCACCACGCACACGGGGAGCATCGCCCGCCCCGATGATCTCCTCGAGGTCATGCGCGACAAGGAGAACGACCGTCCCTACGACAAGGACTGGCTCGCCAAGCGCGTCCGGGAGGCAGTCATCGAGGCCGTCCGTAGGCAGTGCGAGTGCGGCATCGACGTGGTCAACGACGGCGAGCAGGGAAAGAGCGGCTTCACGTCCTATCAGTTAGAACGCCTCAGCGGCTTCGAGGCCCTACCGCAGACTGAGGAGCGCCCCCTGAGCCGCTCCCGCGAATACCAGGCGTTCCCGGAGTACTACGACCGCTATCTGAAGACGGCGATGTTCGGCGCGATGCTGGCGCCGCCCAAGACCATGGTCTGCCGCGGGCCCGTGAAGTACATCGGTCACGAGGCCCTCCGGGCCGACATCGAGAACTTGAAAGCCGGGCTGGAGGGCCAGACGTACGAGGAAGCCTTCATGTCGGCCGCCAATCCCGCCAACCTCGCCAATCAGCAGAACGAGTACTACAACACCCGCGAGGAGTTCCTGACAGCGCTCTGCGACGCCATGCACGAGGAGTACAAGGCGATCATCGAAGCCGGCTTCATCATCCAGATGGACGATCCCGCCGCGGCCACGCTCTGGGGGTTCGCGGACCTGGAGCCGGAGGAGCGCGCCAAGCGCATCGACGAGCGGGTGGAGACCATCAACTACGCCCTCAAGGGCATTCCGGAGGACAAGGTTCGCTACCACACGTGCTACTCGATCAACCAGGGGCCGCACATCTTCGACCTCCACCTGCGCGACTTCATCGGGCCGATGCTGCGCGTGAACGCGCAGGCGATTTCGTTCGAGGTGATGAACCCCCGTCACATGCACGACTACCACACGTTTGAGGACGTGAAGCTGCCGGAGGGCAAGATCATCATCCCTGGGATGGTCAGCCACGGCGCCAACTGGGTGGAGCACCCGGAATGGATCGCGGAGCTGACCGTGAACTACGCCAAGCTGGTCGGCCGCGAGAACGTCATGATCGGCAACGACTGCGGCTTCGCCTCACAGGCCGGAGCGCGGGAGGTCGACCCCAAGGTGGCCTGGGAGAAATTCAAGGCGCTGGCGGAAGGGGCGCGCATCGCGTCCAAGCGGCTCTGGGCCTAGCCTCGAGGACGGGCCAGGCCCGACCAAGGATGCGGGCTGGGCCATTCTGGGAATTCCTGCGGGCATAAGCAACGCACGGCCCCGGTCTGGATGGGGCCGTGCGCTGATTGTCTGTGGAGCGGGAGACGAGGCTCGAACTCGCGACCCCCTCCTTGGCAAGGAGGTGCTCTACCACTGAGCTACTCCCGCGGCATTCATGATTATACCGCCCTCGATCGCATCTCGCCATCTGCTGACGGCTGCGGACCACGGGGG
>DATMBD010000066.1:0-10358 GCA_035559355.1 Dehalococcoidia bacterium | reverse complement strand
CCCACTTCGCGTAGCTCTCCTGACTCCGCGGCAGGAGGAAGAGGACGAGAGCCGTGGCGGCCGGCAGGAAGATGAGGAGGCTCAGCAAGCCCTGGTCCTTTCCGTCCGGCGCAACCGACGCGGCCTCACCCGCACATTGCTCGCGGAACTTCGCTCGTGGTTCTGATTCATAGCGGGCTCAGCACCAGCACCAGAATCGCGGTGAACACCAGGCCGCTGAAGGCGACCGCGCCGTAGGTCTGAAACTGGCCACTCTGCACGTAGCGCAGGACCCCGGCGGCCGTCCGCGCTCCCCTCCCGACGCCGTTGACAACCCCATCGACGACTAGGCTGTCGAAGGCAGAAAGGAAGCCGCCGAGGACGCGGTAGAAAAGGAAGCCGACGATGACCTGCTCGTAAAGGTGGTCGGCGTAGTACTTGTTCTCGAGGAGGCGATGCGCCGGCCGGAAAAGTCGCGCCAGCGTGGCCGACGAGACGACCTGGGCCGAGTAGATGACGTAGGCCAAGCCTATGCCACCGAGGGCGACGGCGGTGGAGGCCGCGGCCACGCCGAACCGGAAGTCACCAGGCTCCACGAGCCCCTCGTCAGGAAGCGCCCCCACGAGCAGGTGCTCGACCTCGTGGTCGAGGCCAAGGAAGCTCCACGGCAGGTTGAAGACGCCGGCGATGACGGCCATGACGCCGAGCGCCACCAGCGGTCCGGTCATCACGCGCGGCGATTCGTGAGGGCCAGCGGCATGGTGCCCGGCGGCTGAGCCGCCGTCGCCCTGGGCTTCCGCGGCTTCGGCCGGAGCGCCGCCACGGTATTCGCCGCCGAAGGTCATGAACACGGCCCGGAACATGTAAAAGGCTGTGATACCCGCCGTCACGATGCCGATGTAGAACAGGTACTTCTCGTGCGCCCAGGCATCGGCCAGGATCTCGTCTTTGCTCCAGAAGCCGGCCAGCGGGAAGACGCCGGAGAGGCTAAGGGCGCCGACGACGAACGTCGCGAACGTCACCGGCATCGTCTTGCGCAGGCCGCCCATCAGGCGCATGTCGAACGTATTCGTCGCGTGGTTCACGGAACCGGAGGCCAGGAAGAGGAGCGCCTTGAAGAAGGCGTGGGCGAAGAGGTGGAAGATGGCGGCCACGTAGGCGCCGATGCCCAGGGCGAACATCATGTAGCCAAGCTGGCTAATCGTCGAGTAGGCCAGAACGCGCTTGATGTCCGTCATCACGATCGCTAGCAGCGCCGCGGTGATCGCTGTAACGCCGCCGATAGCCCCCACGACATCCATGGCGTCCGGCGAGGCGTGGAATACGGGGAACATGCGCGCCACCAGGTAAACGCCCGCGGCCACCATCGTCGCCGAGTGGACGAGGGCGCTGACCGGCGTCGGGCCCTCCATGGCGTCGGGCAGCCAGACGTGGAACGGCACTTGGGCGCTCTTGCCCGCCGCCCCAGCGAAGATGCCGAGCGCGAAGAACGTGATCGTGGCGCTTCCCAGCGTGCCCTCCAGCGCGATCTCGTGAATTTCGGCGATGTCGAAAGTCCCCGTCTTCGCGTAGATCAGCAGGATCGCCATCAGGAAGCCGAGGTCGCCGAGGCGCGTCACCAGGAACGCCTTTTTCGCCGCCGCCGCGGCCGCCGGTCGGTCGAACCAGAAGCCGATGAGCAGGTACGACGACAGCCCCACGAGCTCCCAGAACACGTAGACGAGAACGATGCTGTCGAAGAGGACGACGCCCAGCATCGCCGCCGTGAACAGGGACATGTAGGCGAAGAAGCGGTAGTAGCCGCCGTCCCCGGCCATGTATCCCTGCGAGTACACCTGCACCAGGAACGACACGCCGGTGACGACAACGAGCATGATCGCCGTGAGGCCATCGACGTTCAGGCCGACGCTGATCGAGACGTCGCCGACGCGGAGCCATTCCTCGCTGGCGAAGTCGAGCCTGTGGCCGCCGGCCTGGACAGCGCTATCTAGGACCCACAGCGACAGCAGCAGCGCCAGGCCGATGGCTGCGACGGTGACGTAGCCCGCGAGCTGAGCCGGCGTTCGGGGCAGGAACAAGATGAGGCCCAGCGAGAGCACCGGCAGGAAGAAGATCGCCCAGACAGCCCACTCCGGGACGGTGCCTAGCATCCGCCCCTCCTCGCGCGCTCGCGGCCAACGGGGCAGGCAGGCAGACGGCCGGGGGCGCCGCGGTTACAGTCCGTGCCGCTCACGCTACACCTTCCTCATGATTTCGACCGCGACGTGGGTCTTGGAGTCCGGCACCCAAATCTCCCTTGGCGCCTGCATGGAATGCGCGCTGTCGATGGGAGGCACCACACGACAGGCGACGCCTTCCGCGTCGTACAGGGCCTTCCAGATGCGGGCCACATGGCCGTTGGGGACCGTCATGAGCCTAGACCACACGGCCCCTCCCCGAGCACCGGCGCCAACGGCGCGACCACAAGGCGTCTCTCATCAGTCGGGCCCCACTGGATTCGTTCCTCATCTTCGCGTCATCACCACTTCAGCAAGTTCAGGCGGTCGACGTCGATCGACTGCCGGTAGCGGTAAATCGCCACGGCGAGCGCCAGCGCGACCGCGGCCTCGGCCGCCGCGACCGTGATCACGAAGACGGTGAACACCTGCCCGTCGATTGGCCGCGGCGACTCGACGAAGCGGGCGAAGCCCACGAGGTTTAGGTTCACGGAGTTCAGCATCAGCTCGATGCCCATGAGCACGCCGACGGCGTTCCGGCGCGAGACGGCCACGAACAGGCCGATGCTGAACAGCAGCGCCCCCACGACGAGCACGTGCTCAAGGTCGATCATGCTCCCTCCTCCTCGCTGGCGGGCCGCACGAGGACGATTGCCCCCACCATCGCGATCACCAGCAGCACCGACGCCACCTCGAACGGCAGCACGTAGGGGTTCAGCAGCGCCCGGCCGATTTCCGACGCCGTTGTCTGGAAGCGTCCGTCGTCGCCGGCCTTGGCCCAGTCAGTCTGGACTGCAACGAAGATGATCACGGCGCCGATGAGCCCGGCCAGCGCACTCAGCGGCGCGCTGTAAGGCACCGGCGCGTTGTCACGGGCCGATCTCGGCGTGAGCAAGATCGCGAACAGCATCAGCACCGAGACGGCCCCGGCGTAAATCAAAACCTGAACGACGGCAACGAAATCCGCCGACAGTGTTATGTAAAGGCCAGCCACCCCGACGAAGGACAGGATCAGGAAGAGGACCGCATGGATGAGGTCCCGAACCACGGCAACCATGAGGGCGCTGCCCAGCGTCAACACTGCCAGCACCCAGAAGGCAACGATTACTGCCGGCTCGTCCAAGCGCTCCCCCTCGCGGGCCGAGGCCCACGGACTACTCCCGTCACGGACCGATAGCGCTGCCGGGCGCCGGCAGGGACGGCACGGACACGTCGTGCACCAGGCGTACGCGCGTCGGCAGCCGGTAATAGCTCCGCGTCAGCATCCTGAAGAAGGCGACCACGAGCGCGGCACCCAGGACGGCGTTCACGGCCACGTACGCCCCCAGGACGGCATCGTCCAGTTCGAGCTCGCGCCAAAGCAAGACCTCGACGGAGACGATCGCGATGTTGATCAGCGCCAACGGGATGAGCATCTTCCAGGCGAACGCCATAAGTTGATCGATGCGCAGGCGCGGCAACGTGCCCCGTAGCCAGATCAGCCCCAGGTAGAAGAAGTAGATCTTGGCGATGAAGATCATCCACGGCGGTATGTACTCGTCGAGGCCATAGAGGGAATAGCCGCCGAAAAACAGGCTGGCCATGATCCCCGAGACCGCCAGCGAGTTGATCAGCTCGACGGCGTAGAAGAGGCCGAACTTCATGCCCGAGTACTCGGTGTGATAGCCGGCCACGATCTCCGACTCCGCCTCGGCAATGTCGGCCGGCGTGCGGTTCAGCTCCGCCGTCGCGGCGACTGCGTAAACCAAGACTGGCACCGGCAGCAGGAAGGCCAGCCAGACGTCGTAGTGGCGTTGGAAATCGACGATCCCGGAGATGCTCATCGTCCCGGCGAACAGCACGGGCGTCAGCAGAGTCAGGACCATCGGCACTTCGTAGCTGATGGCCATAGCGATGACGCGCATGGCGCCGAGGAGCGCGTACTTGTTGTTCGAAGACCAGCCCGCGACGAAGATCGCCAGCGACGTGATCGACGAAAGGGCGAGGAGGTAGAGCACGCCCACGTTCAGGTCGGCGTAGACGAGGTCTGGCGCCCAGGCGAAGACCGCAAACGTCAGCATGGCTGGAATGAAGACCAGGATCGGCGGCAGGTTGAAGAGCTTGCTGTCGCTGACCCGCGGCTGCAGGACTTCCTTCTGGATCAGCTTGATCGCGTCCGCGACCGGCTGGAGCACGCCGAACGGGCCCACGCGGTTCGGGCCGCGCCGAACCTGAATCCGGCCGATGATCCGCCGCTCCAGCCAGACGTTGACCAGCGCCCCCAAGCCAACGAAGGTCAAGATCCCCGCGGCGCCGATGACTGCCGCCACGACGTAGACGACTTCGTCGGCCGTATGGTCGCGGAGCCAGTCGTGCAACTCGCGGAACGGATCGAAGTCGTACCAGGCAGCGATGGGCAGGCTCATGCAGCCTCCGGGGCGCGGCGCACGAAGTAGCCGCTCAACGGTCGATCTCCCCGACGTTGATGTCGACGCTCCCGAGCGTGACGATGGCGTCCGCAACGGAAAGGCCGACGGTCATCTCCTTGAGGACGCTCAGGTTGATCAGCGAAGGCGAGCGGACGTGCCATCGGTAGGGCGCGGGGCCGCCGTCGCTGACGATGTAGAAGCCGAGCTCGCCCTTCGGCGATTCGATGCGGGCGTAAACTTCGCCGGGCTCCGGACGCAGAGCCAGCGGCACCGGCGTGCTCACGGGACCGCCGGGGAGCTGTGAGAAGGCCTGCTCGATGATTCGAACGCTTTGACGCATCTCCTCCATGCGGACGACGAAGCGGTCGTAGCAGTCGCCGTTGTGGCCGACAGGGATGTCGAAGTCGAAGCGGTCGTAGAGGGAGTACGGCTCGGCCTTGCGCACGTCCCATGCGATCCCGCTGCCCCGCAGCATCGGCCCGCTCACGGAGGCGTTGATCGCGACCTCCGGCCTGAGCACGCCGATGTCGCGGGCGCGGGCGAGGAGGATCTCGTTATCGAGGAGCATTTCCTCGTACTCGGAGATGCGGGCGGGCATCTCGCGGATGAACTTCTCGATCGCCGGATACCACTCGTCGGGCACGTCGAAAGCGACGCCGCCGATGCGCATGTAGTTCGTCGTCAGGCGCGCGCCGCAGGTCATCTCGAAAAGGTCGAGGATTTGCTCGCGCTCCCTGAACATGTACATGAGCGGCGTCTGCCAAGCGCCGCAATCGTTGATGAAGGTGCCGTTTGCCATGCAGTGGGAGGCGATGCGCTGCAGTTCGGCGAAGATCACTCGCAGGTAGGCGCCGCGCTCGGGCACTTCGATGCCGGCAAGCTTCTCGACGGCCAAGCAGTAACCGAGGTTGCCGGTCATCGCAGCGAGGTAGTCCATCCGGTCCGTGAACGGGATGTTTTGGGTGTAGGTGCGCTCCTCCGCCAGTTTCTCCATGCTGCGGTGGAGGTAGCCGAGGATCATCTCCGCGTCGACGATGCGCTCGCCGTCAAGCGTCACGCGCAGGCGGAAGACGCCGTGCGTGGAGGGATGCTGCGGCCCGATGTTGACGACGTAGGGAGGCGTCCGCAGTTCGGTCACGTCCGCTCCTCGGGGCGCTCCGGCTGGCCGGCGCTGCCGCTGCCGCCCTCCGGCTGGGCCTTGCTGTCCTCGCCGGAGAGGGGCGTGCGGCCGCCGGTGGATGAGGTGGTATCGGAGATGCCGGCGCCGCCCACGTTCTCGGGCGGGAGCGGCTCCACGCCGCCGGGGGCCCTCGTGGCGCGGGCGCCGCCGCCGCGTACCGCCAGCTGCCCGCCGGCGATGCCCCGCGCCTCGGTTTGGCCGGGGATCGGCGGTGCCAGTCGCGGCACCGGCGGGGCTTTCGGCTCTTCGCCGCTTAGGCCTTCGTAGGCGCGCTGGCCTTCGGGGAACTCGAACGGGAACCGTTGCAGCCCGGGCTTGTATCCTCCCGGTAAGGCCAGGAAGTCTTTGCGCAGGGGGTGCCCGGGGAAGCCCTCCCACAGGAAGAGGCGCTTCAGTGTGGGATGGCCGATGAAGGAGATGCCCATGAGGTCGTAGACCTCGCGCTCCTGCAGGTTGGCGCCGAGCCAGACGCCATACACGGATGGCAGCGCCGGCTCGTCATGGGGGACACGCGCCTCCAGCACCAGGGTGTGGTTCTTGGCCAGGGATGACAGCACGTAGACGACGTCGAAGTGGTCCAGCCAATCGACGGCCGTCAGACAGTTGAGGTACTTGCAGTCCAGCTCCGGGTCGTCGCGGAGAAACCGGGCCACGTCAGCAATATCCTCGCCCCTCACCGTCACGGACGCCTCGCTTGCCTCGATGACGGCCCCAGGGAATGCGGTCCGGATGCGCTCGGCGACGGTTGTGCCTGGGATGCTCGTCGTGGTCATCGCCACTCCAGTGCGTGTTTCCGCCAGGCGTATACGTAGCCGATGACGAGGATGGCGATGAACGTCATCGCCTCCACGAAACCGACGATCAGGTCCTGCTGGAAAGCCACCGCCCAGGAGTAGAGGAAAACGACCTCGACGTCGAAGACGACGAAGATCAGAGCGACGAGGTAGTAACGGAAGTTGAACTGGACCCAGCTATCGCCCTCAGTCTCGACACCGCACTCGTACGTGTCGAGCTTTACCGGATCCGGCGCCTGGGGGCGCAACCGGAGCAGCCTGAACGCGAATGAAGCCAGCAGCGGGAGCGACGGGAACAGAACGGCAAACGCGAGGAGGATGGCTACGTATCCGTACTCGTCAAGCACAAGGGTTCCCCGGCTGAAGGCGGATTGTGAATTGTCTCCCTAACGACGCGACTATAGCACCGCGGTTAGGTAGGGACAAGGCGATTCCTACGCTTCCGCGGCCGAGAGACCCCCACGATGCACCATTCCCTGGCGCGGCCTCGCCATTTTACAAATGGATCGGTTGACAAAATCCCTGGCGTGCAAATAATGAAAGCATTCCTTTGAATAAATCACGCTAGGAGGCTCAGGTCATGACCACCAACCCGAGAACCGAAGCCGTCAGCGCCCTGAAGGCGCCGGGCCTTCGCTTCCGCATCGACCGCATGTCCGTGCCCGAAGCGGCCCGCGACGAATTCCTCCGCACCATGCACCGAAACCTCGACTTCGTCGAGACGCTGCCGGGCTTCCTCGGCCACGTCGTCTTCGAGAAGACCACCGGCCCGACCGAGTTCAACTTCACGACCATCGCGGCCTGGGAAAGCGAGGCTGCAATCCGGGAGGCGGTCGCCAGGGTGCGTTCCTACTACGAGCAGATCGGCTTCGACATCGCCGCGCTTACAGCGCGCCTGGGCATTAGGGTGGAGATGGGCGAGTTCCAGGCTCCCGCCGGCCTGCAAAAGTCGCCTTAGGCCGGGCAAAGCGGGTCCAGGCGTGTCTCGGCGGCCGGAGAGGCGCGACTGGTAAAATTGAACTGCAGCCAGGAGGACGGGCGGCCGCCTCGGCGCTTGCCGGGGAGGAAAGTCCGAGCTCCACCGGGCAGGGTGCTGGGTAACGCCCAGGCGCGGCGACGCGACGGAAAGTGCCACAGAGACCAGACCGCCCCGATTCGTCGGGGTAAGGGTGAAACGGTGCGGTAAGAGCGCACCAGCGGCCGGGTGACCGGCCGGCTGGGCAAACCCCACCCGGAGCAAGACCATGTAGGAGGGCAATGGGCGCCCGGCTCGCCCTCGGGTTGGTCGCTAGAGGCCTCGAGTAATCGGGGTCCCAGATGGATGGCCGCCGTCCCGATACGTCGGGATACAGAACTCGGCTTACAGTCCGCCTGGCTGCATTCCGCTGACAGTCGCAGGGCGGGCAGCGAAACCGGTGACGGTTCCCGCTGCCCGCCCTGTCTCCTCTCCGGATGCGCCGCGACCCCGTGCTCTAGTTGAACACGATGACGTTGCGCAACGCTTCGCCGGCCTTCGACGACTCCACTGCCTTGTTGATCTCGTCCAGGCCGTAGCAGGCCGTGACCAGCTCGTCCAGCTTCAGGCGGCCGTGCTTGTAGATGTCCACGTAGCGGGGCACGTCGAGTTGCAAGCTCGTCGAGCCGAGCATGCTGCCCGTGAACATGCGCTCCCCGATGAACTCCCGCGGCTGAAAGTCTGACATGTCTCCCGCCGAGATCTGGACCATGACCGCGGTGCCGCGTGGGCCCAGCATCTCGAACGCCTGGCGCACCGCTTTCGAGCTCGCGGCCATGATGAACGAGAAGTCGACTCCGCGGCCCCCTGTCGCGTCTTTGACGCCCTGCACGGCGTCCACCTTCGAGGCGTTGACCGTGTGGGTCGCGCCGAACTGCCTTGCCGCCTCCAGCTTGCTGTCCAGCAAGTCCACGGCCACGATGGGGTGCGCGCCGCAGAACGCGGCGCCCTGGATAGCGTTGAGCCCGACTCCGCCCGTGCCGATGACCGCGACGCTCTGGAAGGGCTGCACCTTCGCCCGGTTGACCACGGCCCCGAAGCCGGTGAGCACGCCGCACCCCAGCAGACAGGCGAGGTGCATAGGCAGGTCGTCCGGCACTTTCGCCGTCTGGGTCTCATGCACAACCGTGTACTCAGCGAAGCCGCCCACGGGCCCCGCCAGAGGCATGAGGGTTTCTCCCTTCCGGTTGCGGTGGTGCGGCGCCGGTCGAGCGAAGTTCTGGCACATGTGACGGAGGCCGAGCATGCAGTTCATGCAACGGCCGCAGCCGCCGGTGATCGGCGCCATGACCACGTGGTCGCCGGCCTTGACGGATGTGACGCCTTCGCCGACGGCCTCGACGATGCCAGCTGCCTCATGGCCGGCGATGCCAGGGCCGCGTAGCGGCACGTCGCCTTCGAAGAAGTGGATGTCGCTGTGGCAGATGGCCGTTGCCCCCAGCCGGACCTTCACTTCCCCCGGCCCCGGCTCGTCGACCTCTACCTCGTCAATTACCAACGGCTTCTTGACCTCGTAGAGAACGGCTGCTTTCATTCCATCCTCCTTCCGGCACGAAGGATGAGCATGCTCCGGTGGGCTGTCAATTATTGGCGCAGGCAACGATGGACCCTCCAGGCGAGACCTCGCCCGCGCCGCTAATATGGCCTCGTGAGTTGGTGGCAGGCGGCTTCGCAAGCACGGGCTCTCGGCCCCATACCCGATGTTGACCGCATCACGCACGATTCTCGGCTTGTGACGCCGGGCGCGGCCTTCGCCGCCCTGCCCGGCCGCAACGCCGATGGTCACGATTTTCTCGCCGCAGCCGTGGAGGCGGGCGCCGCGGCTGCCGTCGTGCAGGCAGACCGCGAGGCGAAATGGCGGCCCATCGCCGAGAGGCTTCCCTTGGTCGTGGTGCCGGACGTCCGGGCCAGCCTCGGCAGACTGGCAGCGGCGGTCCACGGCGAGCCGTCCCGGAGGCTGCGAATGATCGGCGTCACTGGGACGGACGGCAAGACGACGAGCACGCAACTCGTCGCCCACGTCCTAGATGCCTGCGGGCTCGGCTGCGGCTTCCTCAGCAGCGCCGGCTTCGATACAGGGCGCGGCGTTGAGGGCAACGCCACGCACATGACCACCCTCGAGGCGACGTCGATCCAGGAACTGCTGGCGGCTGCCGCCTCCTCAGGCCGGCTAACGATGGTCGTGGAGGCGTCTTCGGAAGGGCTCGCCCAGCATCGCCTGGAAGGCTGCGAGTTCGATATGGCCGTGTTCACCAATCTGACTCGCGATCACCTCGATTTCCACGGCACGATGGAGAACTACCTGGCGGCAAAGGGAATCCTCTTCGAGATGCTCGACAGGTCCACGTACAAAGCGTTTCCTCGTGCCGCGGTTCTAAACGCCGACGACCCAGCATCCGAGTACTTGCGTGGGCGCAGCCGAGCGCCAGCCATCACCTACGGCCTCCGGGAGAGCGCCGATTTCCGCGCCCGGGACGTCCGCCCGGACGGCCACGGCATCCGGTTCTCGATCCGCGCGGCGGACGCCACCTTCGACGCCTACTTACCCCTGATCGGCGCGTTCAACGCCTACAACGCCCTCGCTGCTTTGGCGGTGGCCTCGGTGCAAGGAGTGGCTCTTGAGGCGGCGACCGAATCGCTGGCCTCGTTTCCCGGGGTGCCTGGACGCTTGGAACGCCTGGAATGCGGGCAGCCGTTCGCTGTTTTCGTCGACATCGCTTCGACGCCGGCGGCGTTCGAAAACGTGCTCCTGGCGCTGCGGCCCTT